>JACMRP010000355.1 GCA_014376325.1 Pseudobdellovibrionaceae bacterium | reverse complement strand
TCAATCTTTCCTTCATTGGCCAGAAGCCGGGCACTGCGCCGAACGTGCTCCATCATTGTCGTGTCGGCTTTTTGATCATGACTCAAAACCTCACTCGGGCAGATTGTTTTACCCGAACCGCGCGTTGAAAGTTTCTCTAGAATTGCGGCCCGATAATCGAAGTTTTTTTTATTTCTCCTGCACTCGTCGCTGCAGTATTTTACGGATTCCCAGTTCAGTGCCCATTTCTTGCGGTATTCGATTGTTCTTCCGCAGCTTTCGCAAACTTTACTTTTATTCATGTTCAAGTCCTAGACATGGACTTCATGTCAGTCTTCAGTAAAAAATCTGCTAGCGAATTGGCACTTGTAGCAGCCCCGTTTAGACTAGGCTCCCCGAATGCATCGCCGGCAAGAAACAGATTTTCCGAAGGAGCAGCGTACAGGGTTGCGAAAACCGTTAGCGGATGTGAGTACCGCCATTTTTTAATTTGCACATACAGAATTTTAAAATTTTCTTCTAGCTTTCTGAGGTGTTCCTTAACCGCCCACGGCATCTCTTCTTTTGAAATCGGGAAAGCCACGTCTAGCAGCGGCGCCCGTTTGACTCGGTAAAATAAATTTCGCAGCAATACAACGTTACCGGCTTCCGCTAACTTCCTGGCCATATCGTACAAACAGGTCCGTGGACCGAAAGCGTCCATCGGTAAAAGCACTGCAGGAAATTTCCCCACAGCCTGAGGGGTGAAGATGGTCGCATCACAAATTCCGTCTTCGGTTTGTATATCGATAGGTTTAAGTGTCGTGTTGTTTGTCATCCACGCACGGTATCAACAAGGCTCCAGGGAATCAATGACTCGAACACCATAATTTCAAATAGCATTACTGCAAGTATTCGAGCTATCCTCAGATCCTGAATCAACAAAGAAATTCGTATGAAGAATATTTTTAAAGTCTTACTGATCTGTTGCACAACAAATTTCTTGGGGAGGCTACGTCGCGGTCAGACGATACGCTCCTAGTTAAAAGATTCTGGAAACTGAGCCCGGCAACGTACTAATTCTAACGTTAGGCCGTCTGCCGAAATTATGTTCGCGAACTCTTCATTCAAGCTAGCGAGGCTAACCGAATGCACAAGTTCAGCGGGATAAGTCGTTCCAAGCATAGTACTCGATTACTCCCTCGACGCCGGTCAGGATATTTTCGATTTTCTAATTTCCCTTCTCTAATTTGCCGGAGGCAAAATTGGTGGAGGCGTTTTGAATTGGATAAAATTCAGACTGTGAACAGCAAATAACCAAAACAAAAAATTAAGTCGAAATGTATGCAAGAGGCCACTGCCGTTTCGACATTTCGGTTTTCGTAACTATTCGGCATTTGATTTTAAAGCAATCGCCAACTAATGTTTAGAACAGAATCTATTTGCAACGATCTCTGAAGTGGACTTCTCATTCGTAAATGGAAGATTGGGCTCTCTGGCCGGCCATATGATGAGGAAGTAAATGAAAAGCTCGGCGACCTTTTAAGGAGCGACAATGTACGTGATGCGGTTTGAGTGGAAGCTATGCCAATCTGTAAACTTCTCGAAGATGCTGCCAGCATGCTGAAAACTCTCGTTGTCGGAGCTGGGCTCTCTGGCCTTATGATTGCGCTGAGCCTTCGAGACTCGCGCGATGTTGCCGTGGTCGATAAAGCGAGAAGCGTTGGAGGCAGACTTGCTACTCGCCGCACGGACAATGCGACATTTGATCACGGCGCACAATTCTATAGACTGAAGGCGCCTCTTCGAGAAATGCACGAGCGCTGGCTGGAACGTCAACTCGTTAAACTTTGGTTCACAGAAAATCAAGAACAACATTTTTATGCTGTTGGGGGAATGACAGCGCTGGCGAAAGACCTGGCTCAAGATACACGTGTGATCGTGAATGAGCGTGTCGTTGGGCTGGAGCGCAAAAATCAAAAGTGGGTCGTTACTTTCGACTCGGCCCGAATCGAAAAAGTCGATGAAGTCATTTTCACCTGTCCAACACCCCAAACTTTAGAAATTTTTAAGGTAAGTTCCTTGGCATATCCTGCTCGACTGAGCGAAGTGCTCTACTCGAAAGCCTTGGTCTTGTTGATCGAAGACTCGCCCACCCCTTTTAGATTTCAAGCGCACGGATACGTTGAACCACAGAACTCTTCAATTTTCTCGGTCGCTGACCAGCACGAAAAGGGCATTTCCAAAGTGAATGCTATCACCGTCACACTGACCGCAGAGACAAGCGACCAGCATTTTGATTCTCCAGATGAAGACGTCATTCGCCATGCGATTGGAGAGCTTCAAAAAATTTATCCAAACTTTGTACCTGGCATAACGCAACTCAAAAAATGGAGATACTGTCAGGTTCAAAAATCATTCGGAGAACTTTTCGCGCAAGT
>JACMRP010000354.1 GCA_014376325.1 Pseudobdellovibrionaceae bacterium | reverse complement strand
CGCCACGTACAGATGTTTTTCACGTCGTTGACGGATCGTCATGAAGAAGTTTACGGCAAAGATGACCCAGATAACCGCGATCGCGATGTCGATCGGCCATTCAAGCTCTGCGTACTCTTTCGATTGGGTGTAACCTAGTGGTAGAGTGATTGCCGCCGCAACGATGATAAGTTGCCAGCCCCAGAAATGTATTTTCGATAGAAGGTCAGAAAACATCCGCGTTTTTAGGAGCCTCTGTGATGAATGGTAGATGCCGGCAAAAATGGCATTGCCCGCAAAAGCAAAAATCGCAGCATTGGTATGCAACGGTCGCAGGCGGCCGAACGTGATCCATTCAAGATTGGCGTTCATCGGCCAGTACGCCAATTGAAGAGCTGCCAGCAAACCGAAGACGAAGGCCGCGCCCGCCCAAATTAAGGTCGCTAGAAGAAATTTCTTAACGCTCTCATCATCGTAATAGATTTTCTCAGTCAGGGGTTTATTTTGGTTCACGTTCGGTCCTTTCGTTATTGTCATCTAAAATTCGGAGTGCGGGCGTTTCGAGATCGTCGAACTGACCGTGCGAGGTCGCCCAAAAAAAAGCGGCCACAAATCCTAAACCAAGTGCGAATGCCATGGGGATCATCAAATAGAGGACGTTCATCGAAACCCCCAGATGCTAGAAAAAATCACCGCTGCTGAACTGAGTGGCATAAGAATCGCCGCAGTCATCGGACTAATCATCCCGCTTAGCGCGAGGCCACCGGCCACGACATTATAAATTAAGGAAATGGATAAATTCCGTTCAAGAACAATCTGGGTTTTTTTAGCTAGACGCCGTAATTCTAAAAACGGCGTTAGCCCCCCGCGAGTAAAATAGACGTCCGCAAATTGCAGACTCAGATCGGCGCTGCCCTTCACCGCGATCCCTAAATCAGCGTACTGCAGCGACAGCGAATCATTAGCACCGTCGCCCAGCATGCAGGTATCACGACTGCGGGCTAGTATTGCCTTTTTATCCTCTGGATAAAGACCCGCGTGGATCTGCGAAGCGGGGATGCCACATTGATGACCGATGATGAGCGCTCTATCCATCGTATCGCCGGTCAGGATCGAGCAGTGGAAGCCCTCGGCATGCAATTCACGAACGACTTGGGCCGATTCGGTTCGCAGTTTGTCCAAAAAATAGAGACGACATACCGGGGATCCGTTTTTAGTCAACTCCACCGCCAATTGGCAGTCGTGAGTGCTTTCGGCCAAAGTTCTCAGTTCGTAATTCGCATCGTAAAGTTTGCCTTTAACGCCGTAGCCGAGAACTTCTTCGAAGTCATTCAGTGGGCCAACATCACAGGTTAAAGACTCTGCCCACTGTGAACGAAGCGCGAAAGCGACAGGGTGGTAAGAACGACTTTCTAATTTAAGAATAACGTTTTGATCATGGACGGAGATGATCGAAGGTTCGGTGTGCGAAAGTTGCAGGGCCCCTTCGGTCAAAGTTCCGGTTTTATCGAAAAAAATGTTTTTCATCGTTAAAACGCGTTCGAAGACCGAGGCATTCTTAATGAGGATTCCAACGGACAGCGCCTTCTTCAGTGCAAATCCGTACGTTAGCGGTGCCCCAAATGCCAGCGCGCACGGGCAGGCAACGACCAACAAGGCTAAAGAGCGTCGGAAGGCCTCGCTGACATCAACTATCGAGTACGCCGCGAAGAACAGGGCCGCGATCGAGAAAACGACTAGCACCAGCTTCTGGGCAAGTCGGTCTGCACGGAGACCGAAATCATTTTTAACGTTGGCGCCCAGTTCCAGTTTTTGGAAAAGCTGACCCACCTTGCTCTGTTCAAAGCTGCAAGAAATGCAGATTCGTATTTCATCTTGCAGATTTTTGGTACCGCCTTCGAGGGTCATTCCACGAACAAAAGTTCGCGGCAAGGACTCGCCGTTTAGCAGTGCGGTATCTAGCGATGCACTTGCCGAAACCAAAATTCCGTCACAAGGGATGATCTGATTTTTTAGAATCGTCAGTAAATCCCCTGCCTTCACCGCAGAGAAAGGAACGGTTTCGTTCACGTCCGAGAGGGATTCGCCGGTGGCGACCTTTCGTAAATAAAATTCGTGTTTGAGTCCATTCTTTATCGTTGCCGTCGAAAGAAAATTTTGCTGAACCCGCTTCAGTAAAAATCGCGCGCTTAAAATCAAAAACAAAAAACTCGCCGTGCTGTCGAAATAGATATTGCCGTTCTGCCGGATTAAATTAAAAGTCGACATGAGAAAACCGGCAAGCATGGCGACCACGATCGGCAAATCGATGCTCAGGTGATGATACTTTAGTGAGGTCCAAGCACCGACGTAAAATGGTTTGGCGCTATAAAAAAGAATCGGCAAAAACAGCATGAAGCTGATGACATTGAAGACTTCCTTCAATGTCCCATCGAGGCCCGCGTAGACGGGGATTGTAAATAACATCATGTTGCCTGCGCAAAATCCGGCAACGGCAATGCGTTTTAAACTTTCACGATTATCTTTTAGGTACTTTGTTTCTGTGGATTCATCGGGTCCGATCAGCGCCGGTTTGTATCCAAGTTCTTGAATGACGCCAGCAACGCGCGCGAGCGATGCCTCTGGTAATAGACGGACAGCGACGGTAGAGTTTCCGAAATTGACGACGGCCGAAACAATGCCTTGATAGTAAAGTGGCAAACGCTCTAAAAGATGAACGCACGAAGAGCAACTCATCCCGTCGGCGTAAAATAGAAAATTGTAATTCTGCCCTTTAATTTCGTGAAGGGACTTATAGCTTGGGTTGTCTAAATAGCTAAAGTCGATATGTGTTGCCTCGACGGCGTCTTTTGCGATTCCGACTTGGTCTAACGCTTCACACGCGGGACAACAGTAAGACTTCGTGCCGGGCAGGCCGCAATAAAGACACAATTTTGATACGGAGATAGGGTTCATGTAGTTTCCTAATGAGGTCATTATGGGCTGGGTGGGCGGAATTAAACATGACGGCCGTCATGCTTCTGGGAATAAATTTATTTCGTAAGGTCCAGCATGTGCCTAAGTCGTTCTTTTTCGAGAACGTGGATCTGCCGGCCATCCTTTTGACTAATAAGTCCGTCTTTCTCAAATTGAGCAAGGGCACGGATGACTGTTTCTGGAGTCGTGCCGGCCCATTGAGCAATATCCCTGCGGGTCCATGCTTGATGCTGGAAATTTTCTTGCAAGAACAACAGGGCTTCGGCGATGCGGTCCGAAGCGCCCCGATCCATCTGGTCCATCCATTTTTCTTCGGCATGGCGTAAGTCTTTTGAAATGTGAGTCATTAGTTTCAGAGCCGTCTGGGGAGAGGAATTGAAAATCATCATGATATCTGATTTCGGAACGAAGCACAGCACCGAGTCTTCGACCGCAATGGCGGAGGCATGATAGGGCTCCTCCGCAAACATCGACCGATAGCCTAAGGCGCCCCCGGGACCGACAAGTCGCAATGTGTGGGCAGAGCCGGTAGAAGAAACGGATTCTAATTTTATAACCCCGGACTGAACCGTGAATATCCCCAAAGGCGCATTGCCGGCATAGAAGACGACTTGGCCAGTTTTATAGGTCGTTACTACTTTTGATTTCTCGATGACTTCGACCGCGTTTGGCGAAGAGCAAAGCAAACCTTGAGTGCGCATTCCACAGACTGAACAAGAGTGGGTATCGACGATCGGCGGGCAGTGCGAAGGTTTTTCTGACATGCCGGTATACTACCTATAAGAAGTGCAAAATTCAAGGGTGGCGCCTGAAAGTCGAATAAGGATGAAAGTCCTGCAATTATTAAGTCGAGGCTTCTAGAGAATTTTTGCGACGATCGGTGCTTCTCCGATAAACTCGGGTTATGAAGTTTAAATTCACGCTGCAAAAAGTCCTTGAGCACCGAAAAGTTCTGGAAAATATCGTCCAGAAGACCTTTCAGGATGCTGTTGGCGTTCTTACTGATTTACAAAATAAGTTGAGCGAAATGGAAAGCCAATCGGACGACGCTCGAGTACGCGCTTTTACTTTACAATCCGAAGGCGGCAATGCCGGTGCTTCGTTATCGCAAATTAACGACTTCCTAAAAAACCACAAAGTGCTGATGCAAATGCAGTTCTCGAAAATCCAAGCGCAAGAAAAAGTTGTAGAGGAAAAAAGCGATCTTTTG
>JACMRP010000054.1 GCA_014376325.1 Pseudobdellovibrionaceae bacterium | reverse complement strand
TTGGAATTCCATGAAGCTTCTTGGCTGCACATCACGGAACGGCTCGGCCAGCGCGGCATTAAAATTCGCGAAGCGCAACGCCAGCAGTGCATGTATCCCAAAGGTGCGATCGTGATTTCGAATCCGGAAGGCACCGCGAACGCTTTTCAAATGCGCGTCGGCGAAGTGGACGTTTTTGTCCTTCCCGGTCCGCCCAGAGAAATCAAAGCGTGTTGGCAGAATGGCATCGAATCTTTCGTTGCCAACAAGGCCAAGCACATCGACAAACACGTCACCTACTCTTGGGATACGATGGGCCTTGGCGAATCAGATGTGTCTCACATCACGGAAACCTGTCTGACCGGAGTGGACGTCGAGAAAGGCTACCGAGTTCACATGCCCTACGTTGAAGTGAAGATGTCTTTTTTAGAATCACAGAAATCTAAATTCATGCCGTTCGTTGAAAAAGTGGATGAAGCTTTGAAATCAATCACGATCACTCGCGACGGCGACGACTTAGCGCAATGTTTAGCGGAGCGGCTCAAGGACATCGAAAAAATCCAAGTCATCGATACTTGCACGGGAAGCGCTTTGCTCGAGCGCATGACTTCGGCGCTAAAATCACAGCTGAATAAAAAAACTTGGACGTTCGCCAGCGAAGATTTTTCGCCCTCAGGTATTCAATCAGAGGCGGTAAAGATGATTCTGAAACCGCTCGGCACCACCGGCGCCACCGCGGAAATTCATCATCGCGGTGCGATTTTCACGGACCATTTTGAAGCCCCGCTATTCATGTCAAAGCTGTCCGACCGTAAAGCCTCGTACTTTGCGGAGCGCGCGATGATCTTTTGGAATCAATCACTCGAGCGGCTCTAATTACAAGAACAGCTGACGTCCCCGTTTTTTTCAGGGAAGCCCGACGCGGGACACATACCCGTACGACCGAAGCACGTGGCATCACTGAACTGGCGGCAGGTCTGTGGCAACGGCGCCGGAGCTTTTAACGATTCGAAATCGAAATTGCCTTCGGCGAAACTCATGAGTGGTCCAAGAATTAATAATACCAATGTTGTTTTCATAAATCCCCCTAAGCGCATCCCACCGTACTTCCGCAGTTCGGACAGCGGTAGCAACCACTTGTTAAAAGGGTATCACTCCCGCAGTCCGGACATTTCATAGTCCATGAGATTTTTTCTTCCAATCCTGATTTTTCTGAAGGGTCCGCTTGCGAGTCTTTCTTGAGGTTCAAGGGTTGGCTCAGCTTACTGCCGTCACGGTAAATGGCGACTGCCTTCAGTCCCAACTTCCAGGATTTCAAATAAATCTGACTGATATCACTCTCGGTGGCGGAAGTGGGCATATTCACCGTTTTAGAAATGGCGCCGCTGACGAAAGGCTGGACCGCCGCCATCATCAGAATGTGACTCTCTGGCCGAAGTGCGCGTTTGCCGGATTCTGCGCTGGCGCAGTCAAATATTGGTAAGTGTTCGGGCCTCAATTGAGGGGCACCTTCAATGGTATGGTGATCGCGAACGAAATCCACGATCGACTGAATATCGTCCAGCGAATAATCTAAGTACGCGAGCGCGACCGGTACGGACTGATTGACGATCTGCACTTCGCCCCCGCCCACGAGCTTTTTGTATTTGGTCAGAGAAAAGTCGGGCTCTATTCCCGTGGTGTCGCAATCCATCAGCAGCCCGATGGTCCCCGTCGGCGCAATGACCGTCGCCTGAGCGTTCCTAAATCCGAAACGCTTTCCGCCTTCAATCACTTCATCCCAGAGTTCCGCACAAGTGATTTTAAAATTTTCCGGCATAGAAGCCCAGTGAATATGATCCAGAGCCTTTTGATGTTTCTTGATCACCTTTAACATCGGTGTTTTATTTTTTTTGAAACCGTCAAAGGTTCCCCTCGTTTCGGCTAATTGCGAACTGGTCCAATAAGCAGTGCCGTGCATGAGGCTCGTGATCGCACCGGCCCACGTTCGTCCAAGATCACTGTCGTAAGGAATCGCCTTTCGCATCAAAAAACTTCCGAGGTTCGCAAAGCCGAGCCCCAACGGGCGATAGGCATGGCTATTTTCCGCAATCTTCTGCGTGGGGTAACTGGAATAATCTACCAAGATTTCCTGCGCGGTAAAAAGAATTCGCGACGTGTGCATAAAACCAATGAGGTCAAATTCGCCATCCGCTAACATAAATTTCGCAAGGTTGATCGAGGCCAAGTTGCAGGCACTGTCGTCAATAAACATATATTCCGAGCACGGATTGCTAGCACGGATTTCTGCAGTTGCCGGACACGTGTGCCATTCGTTGATGGTGTCATGAAACTGAACCCCGGGATCCGCGCACTGCCATGCTGAATGCACGATCTTGTCCCAAACTTCCTGCGAAGGGATTGCCTTCACGGGTTTGCCATCGATGCGGGCGCGAAGGCTCCAGACTTTGTGCAGCTGCAATGCCTCCATAAAACTGTCAGGTATACGAACCGAATTGTTCGCGTTCTGTCCGCCAACGGTTCGGTAAGCTTCGCCTTCGAAGTCCGCTTCGTATCCGGCCCGGATAAGTGCGTGGGCTTTTTTTTCTTCTTTCATTTTCCATTCGATAAAATCTAAAACTTCCGGATGATCTAAATCTACGCACACCATTTTAGCGGCGCGTCGGGTGGTCCCGCCAGATTTAATGGCGCCGGCACCGCGATCCAGAACTTCCAGAAAAGAAATAAGGCCAGAGCTCGTCCCGCCCCCGCTTTGTAAGGGTTCGTACTTACTGCGCAGACGCGAAAAGTTTGTTCCTGATCCCGAACCGTACTTAAAAAGTTTCGCCTCGGTTTTAGCAAGATCAAAAATACTCTCTAGGTTGTCGTCAACGCTCTGAATGAAACATGCCGAACACTGCGGACGCTCGTACGCGTTCGCAATTTTTTTGACCGCGGCGGACTTTACATCCCAAGCAAAGTGTTCGCTTTTCGAAACGATGCCGTAACTATCAAGTCCCACGTTGAACCAAACGGGACTGTTGAACGCCGCCCGCTGTGAATACAGAATGAATTTTAATTCCCGCGCGAACACTTGGGCCTGCGCGGGTCCTGCAAACACGCCTCCCTGTTTCAAGCCCGCGTTCGTGACGGCGCTGACGACCCGGTGAACCAATTGGCGAATGGAAGTTTCGCCTTTAAAAACACCCGTTACTTTCTTCCGAAAGTATTTGCTGGCCGCGATGTCGACTGCAAGCTGGGACCAACCCTCCGGAGCTTCCACATTTTTCATTTCGAAAAACACTCCGCCCTTGCGATCTTTTATAAGGCAATCGCGCTTGCTCCAGGTAAACATCTTTTCGACATCGGCTTTGCTTCCTAACGTACTGCTTTTTGCTTTACCTTCAGTACTGCTTTTTGCTTTACCTTCAGTACTGCTTTTTGCTTTACCTTCAGTAAAGTGTTCGCCGAAGTTTAAATGATGACTTTTTTTAGGGGTCGCTTTTTTGCTCATAAATTATTCTAGTTAGAGCTTCCCCTGAGCGCAAGGAGGCATTATTATGTCCCCGCATGCAAAAAATCCCACGCTCAATTTATTTGGATTACAATTCGACCACCCCTGTAGATCCGCAGGTTTTTGCCGCGATGGAGCCCTACTTCAAGACTCACTTTGGCAACCCTTCCAGTTTTTCTCACCAGTGGGGCTGGGCCGCGAAGAAGGCGGTCGATACGGCCCGGGCCCAAGTTGCAAGCTTCATTCACGCTAAGCCGTTAGAAATTCATTTTACCGCAGGCTCTACCGAAGGTAATAACTGGGTGATTTTTGGCCTGATCGAAAAACTGCGCGCCGAAAATCCAAATGAGCCGATTCATTTTATCACCAGTTCCGTTGAACACAGCTCCGTCACGAACGCGATGAAAGAGGCCCAGCGTCGCGGAGTTGAGGTAGACTTTATAAAACCGAATAGTTATGGCCAAGTTTCGCTGTCGGCGGTGAAGGCCGCGCTCAAGCCGCACACCCGCCTGATGAGTTTTATTTGGGTTAACAACGAGATCGGTTCCATCAACCCGCTTACCGAACTTTCTTTGCTCGCAAAAGAAAACCAGATCTATTTGCACACGGACGCGACCCAGGCCATTGGCAAAGTACCGGTGAACGTGGAAGACTCCCCCGTGGATTTTTTAACCGCCTCCGCTCACAAATTTTACGGTCCGAAAGGCGTTGGGTTTTTATACGTTCGAAGCTCGAAGCCGAAAATCATTTTACCGCCGTATCTTTTCGGCGGCGGGCAAGAGCACGGAATGCGTTCTGGAACATCCAATGTTCCCGGAATAGTGGGACTCGGCGAAGCCTGCGCGATCTGCGAAAAATCTTTGGCCGAAGAGTGGGCCCGCACAACGGAACTTCGTCACTCGCTCTGGAAAATGATCCTAGACAATTTCCCGGAAGCCATTCTGAATGGCCACCCCACGGAACGCTCGCCCATCAATCTAAACATTTCTTTTCCTGGGAAACACATCGAGGCCTTGCTGCCGAAGCTTGGGCGGTTGGGGTTCAGCCAAGGGTCCGCCTGCCATACGGGGACGCTGCAAATAAGCCCGGTATTAGAGCAAATAGGCGTCGGAGCAGATCTGGCTCAGGGGACCATGCGTCTCAGCCTCGGTCGCTGGACAACCCAAGAAGATCTCGAAATCGCCGTCGACATTCTTGCTTCGGCGTTAACATAGCGGTTTTGCGCCTATTTTCAGTATGTTATCGTTAGACGTTAATTCGTTATTGGGGCTTCAAAGGGGACCGTAGTTGTGCTATTCTGTTTCTATCACTGTTACCTTTCCAGGAGGATTTCACCGTGATTACCATTTCCGAAAGCGCCTCTAGCAAATTGGCCGTCCTAAAAAAAGAAGAGAATCAAACCAATTCGGCATTTTTGCGCGTCGAAGTTAAAAAAGGTGGCTGCTCCGGTTTGTCTTACAAAATGAATTTCGACACCCTTCCCCGCGATGGCGACAAGGTTTTTGAATCCAACGGTCAGCAAGTCGTCGTCGATCCGCAGAGTTTACTTTATATTTTAGGCATGACGCTGGAATATTCTGGGGGTCTGAACGGCAAAGGATTTGTTTTCAACAATCCGAACGCGAACAAGAACTGCGGTTGCGGCTCTTCTTTCAACGTCTAGTTTCAAGCGACCTTTTCGGCCGCGATGGTTAAATATTCGTGCATGCAGATCGAAATGGTTTCGGGGCGTGACTTGATTGCCAAGTGCCCGGAGCCCGTCAGCTCTACTACTTTTTCACAACGCAGTTCTTGAGCGAATTTTAAATAAACGTCTTTCGTAAAAAGCAAATCTTCACGATCAAAGATCAACAACGAACTGAAGCTCGAAGAAGCCATTTTTTGCTTCCACCACTGCCAGTCTTCACGGCGCAATATCCAAGCAAAATTATAAATCAAATGGGAAACGAACAAGAGCTTTCGTCCCTTCAGTAACTCGAGACGACCCGCCCCTTCCGTCCGCTCATCCCGGAATATCGAGGCGGCGCGTTTTAGAAATGCTTTGCCGATCGGGGTCGATAGCAAGATAAAAATCGCGCGTGAAGTTAGAGGCACCACAAAAAAGTACCTGAGCTCTGGTAGACTAAAATTCGGGATCGGGTCCGCGATCATAGGATTGATCAGTATCAATTTGTCGATGAGTTGCGGATGTTGCAGACGCAAAGCCCACGACAGTGCGCCACCAAAACTCAAACCCGCGATGTGAACCTTTTGATTTGGAAAATGCAGTCGGATAAAATCCGCTAAGGCTTCGACTTGAATCGTAAAAAAAATCCGATCGGTGCTCATGAACAAATGACTTAGGTTCGGAATCACCACGCGGTAGTTTTTAGCAAGTTCGGAAGCGCACGCATCCCAGTGGTGCACGCTGCCGCCGTAGCCGTGAAGTAAAAGCAATACGGGACCCTTCCCGCGCTCGCGAAATGTGATCTTATGAGACATGTGCTCTAATCGGTAAACGAAGCTGGAATGTTAACTCGACCTTTGGCTTAGGTGAACGCCTTAGCGCTGAGTTGCGAGCCTTAGAACTTCGAGGATTTCCGGCGCGACCTTGGTCCTGCGAATCTGCATAAATATACCACTAGCAATTTCGGTCGAGTCTTCAAAACCCAAACGCCCTTCGCCGTTGATCGTGAAGCTAGAAAAGCGCACTTGAATTTGCCAGTTCGGTGAATCCAAACTTGGGCGGTAAGCGTACTGACCATGACAGATATGATTTCCGATATCCCAAGTTTCGAGCGAACTCGCCGTGGTTTTTACCTTAAGGACTTCGATAAGTTTTCCGTCGCCACAATCGCAGTTGTAAGAGCAGATTTTATCGACGTTCACGCCTTCTTCATAACCGGGTCCTGTCGCACGGCAAGCGCAGCTCAAATCCCCGGCGTAGGCTAAGCATGTCAGAAAAAGACTGGCGACGAAAAAAATAAGCTTTAGAATCGTTTGTCGGTTCATAGGATCTCCTGGGGTCCTTCACCATACCAACACCCAAGCTCGTCTCGAGGCAAAATCTTCGTGAAAGTAAAATTTCATTGTACAAATATTGATCACTTCGACAGTGTTCGGTACAAGTATGACAAAGGCCTGCCTAATGGGGGCACTGATGAATGAACTTTTGATTAAGTTTTAATTTATCAACAGCAAAGGGGACCAGTTTTAACGCTTCTTACTTGCGGGCCTGATTTGCCGCAATCGGTTTCGTGCACAGGCCCTGCATCAGTATCTTATTGGTCCAAGAGAAGAATCCTAAGCTAGTCGAAAACTGCGTGCTGATACCAGTGATTTCGCCTTGCGGGCATTTTTGCATAAGCATCGCGCGCGCTTGGTCCACGTAGTGAGTTTCGGTCACAAACCCTAGAATCACGAATTGCTCGGTCCGCGCGCTGACTATTTCACCTTGCTCTAACTTCGGGTAATTGCCAAAATCCGAAACGTAGACATCATGAATGCTGTGCGCACATCCAGACAACAACAAGATACAAACCAATAAAAAGCTTTTCATTATTCGGCGTCTCCAGAGTTACCAACGCTCGCGGTGTTGCGCGCTTGAACGCAGTAGCCCGTCGCGGTTACTTTGTGGGCCCAAACAATCATCAAGAAATAATCGATCACTTCATCCTTAGTCAGAATGCCCTTGATCATTCCGTTTGGGCATTGGCGCTTTAAATCCTCTGCCATCTCATCCACGAAGTCGTTATTGAAATTAAAACCGAGGAAGATGGTTTTAACTTTCTCTGAACGAACTTCTTTATTTCGAACTGCAGGGATTGAGGAAAGCGAAACG
Source organism: Pseudobdellovibrionaceae bacterium (assembly GCA_014376325.1). The sequence continues at coordinate 15,081 of JACMRP010000054.1, read as the reverse complement.
CTATTTACCGAAGCGCAACCGATGATCTGTAATGCAATCAAACTAGCTAATACATATTTCACGTTAAGTTCCTTTTTCGCGCAGGCAGAAGCCCGTAATTTTAACAATTTCACCAGAGATTACCGGGTATTTACGAGATTCACGGATGGACTGAACGCCGGTAATTTTTCCGGAAGGACACTGAGTATGAAGCTGGTAAATAATTTTTTCGGCGTAATTTTCGGAATAAACCGGCGGCCCCGTTCGCGGTCCGACCTGGAACATTTGCAATACGGCGAGTGCATCGCCCGCAGCCCCACGGTCGCTCGAATTACGGAATGCACCTTGGGAAATCGCCTTTACGTCGCCGAGATCCACTCCCGTTTCACTGACTTTGACTTCGATCGGGACCGACACGAACTGATTGCGCGTATCTACATCACTCATTTGTACGTGATGCAGTATCGCGCAGCCTGAAGTCATCGCGCAAAATAAAACAAGGACGCCCGCTAGCGAAATAATTTTCTTAGTTTTGTTCATTGGAGAAGCGTATTAAAAACTGCCGCCGCCGGCAAGGACAATAAAATACTGCGTTTCATCTTTGGGTAAAGCAACACCGACCGTGTCCTTACGCGTTTTAAAATAAGACAAATATTTTGCGCCGCCGCCTAATTGAAGACCCGCAAGTTTGAATATGATGCCGGCTTCGGCCGTGCCTGCATTATTGTCTGCAGACGCGAATCGAACACCGGGACCGGCGAACGCGCGAAAGCCTAGAGTTTTCGAATCATTCTCTGCTTCGTAAGTCGCTAGCAGGGCTGAATCTAATCCCGAAACATTCTGTACGTTTGTACCGAAGCGGGTGAAAATACCGTTGCGCCAGTTGAGCCAATCGGCCACGTACCAGTTAAGATTCAATTTAACTTCGTTGTAAGTGTTATTATTTTCGGTACCGCTGGATGCCATCACGTCGTACGAAAACGTCGGGTGAGTACTCGGCAGAGTTTCAATGTTCGGCATCGACCGCGCGTGGGCTACCCGCCCGACGCAAACAAAAGCGAGCGCCGTCAGGTAAAAACTAAACTTTCGGTTTTTCTTTATTGGGTTCATTGCGCGGACCTCGCTGATCGTTGCGATCCTTGCGCGGCTGATTTCCGGCGCCTGGAGGATTGGGTTTATTGTTGTTATTGTTGTTGCGCTGATTGCGACCGCCGCCTTTGTTGCGTCCGCCACCCTCTTTACGCGCCTGTTGCGGTTGCTGCTCACCACGTGGTTGATTTTGGTTGCGCTGTCGGGGTTCCCGCGGTTCGCGAGGCTCGCGTGCCGAACTCGGCGCCGGCCCTTCGCTGGCGGCGAGCTGCTCTGGAGTCGCGGAAAGGATCATCGTATCTTGCACGGCTTGCGATTCTTGCTGGGTCTTCTGACTGCGGAATCCGCGTACTTTTTTAGTTTGATTTGCCTGACGTTCAAGTTGTTCCGTCATGTCCACGGTCACGTCACCGAAACATCGGACTTGGCAAGAAAGTCTGCGCCCATCGATGTGCCAGTTGGTGCCGATCAAGTTTAATTCGGTTTTGTTCGGCGGAATAACGTTGTTTTCGCCTTCGCTTAAATTAACCCGGCATTCTGCGCAACTAGGCACACCTTTGCAGATCGACTTGATTTCAATGTTATTTTCGGTCGCAATCTGCAGCAAAGATTTGTTTGGATTTGCATCCACTTCAATATTTTGCGGCATGAATTTAATTTTCATTACTTCACCACAATCTTGACGAATTTTTTCTTACCGGCTTGAAGAACGAAACTATCGCCAGACTTCAAATCCCAACGTGCCTTTGGATCCGCTAGCTTTTGGTATTCCCGTTTAACGCCGCCGCCGCTAATCAGCCTGCCCGCTTCGCCATTAGAAGTGGCCATGCCCGCGCGCACCAGTAAAGCACAAACGCCCACTTGATCTTCAGCTGCAACTTCGAACTCCGGAACATCGTCAGGCAATCCCTTGTCGACAAAGATGCGGTTGAATTCATCCTCGGCGGCCTGTGCGGATTTTTCATCGTGGAATCGTTTGATCAAAAATTTTGCGAGTTCGACTTTAACATCGCGCGGATGTTTGCGTTTTGCTTGGACGTCCAACTTAAGTTGGGTCAACCCAGACGCTGAAATGTCCGTCAGAAGCTCGTACCAACGATACATCAGGTCATCGGAAACACGCATGGTCTTACCGAACATGTCCTTCGGCGTATCCACGACGGAGATGTAATTATCTAAGCTCTTCGACATTTTATTCACGCCGTCGAGGCCTTCTAAAATCGGCATCGTCAGGACACACTGGGACTCTTGACCGTACGAGCTTTGCATATCGCGACCGACCAGCAAATTAAACTTCTGATCAGTGCCACCGAGTTCTACGTCCGTTTTTAGCGCCACCGAATCGTAACCTTGAGTTAACGGATACAGAAATTCGTGAATGCCGATCGGCACGCCGCCTTTATAGCGTTTCGTAAAATCGTCCCGCTCAAGCATGCGGGCGACCGTGTACTGGGCCGACATTTTTATAAACTCTCCAGGAGTCATCTTGCCGATCCAGGTTGAGTTGTAAACGATTTCGGTTTTTTCAGGGTTTAATATTTTGAAAATCTGTTTCGCGTAGGTTTTGCCGTTTTCTTCGATCTGTTCGCGCGAAAGCATCGGACGGGTTGAATTTTTACCGGAAGGATCACCGATCGTTGCGGTAAAATCGCCGATCAAAAAATGCACGTGGTGTCCGAGATCCTGAAAAGTCTTTAGCTTATTGATCACGACGGTGTGGCCAATATGTATATCCGGACGAGTAGGATCTGCACCCAGCTTGATTCGCAGTGGAGTATTAGTCTCCTTACTGCGTTTCAGTTTTTTCAACATCTCTTCATCGTTGATAAATTCGGCGGTGCCGAATTTAATTCTTTCAAGCTGTTCGCGCGGATCTAAAAAAATCATCGTTACCTCGCGTGCTCTACGGATCGCGATTCGCGGACAACGGTGACTTTGACTTGGCCGGAGTTAGGAACTTCACGCTCAATCTTGCGCGCGATATCCCGCGCCAGCATGATCGATTGATCGTCCGTCACTTTAGCACTTTCAACCATGACCCGAACCTCTTTGCCGGCTTGAAGCGCGAAGGTTTTTAAAACTCCGTCGAAGCTGTTGCCGATGCTTTCAAGGTCTTCCAAACGATGAATGTAAGCATCCATGTGCGGACGACGTGCCCCCGGACGAGTACTGGATAAAATGTTAGAAGCGTGAATAATCCAGGCCAAAATCGAAGCCGGCTTTTCGTCGTCGTGATGCGCACGGATCGCGTGGCAGACGTCTTCGGTCTCGCCGTACTTCTTAGCCCATTCAGCGCCGACCATCGCGTAGCTGCCTTCGGCACTGTGCTCGATCGCGCGGCCGATTTCGTGTAGGATTCCGGCACGTCTAGCGGTCTTCACGTTTGCGCCGAGTTCACCAGCGAGTAGACCTGCGATGTAAGCGACCTCTAAAGAATGATTCAAAATATTCTGCGCATGGGCCGAGCGGTACTTTAAACTGCCGATGAGTTTAATCAGCTCCGGGTGAATGTTCGGCACGCCCAATTCCATAACGACGCGTTCGCCTTCTTCTTTGATGGATTTAGTTAATTCCGATTTCATTTTCTCAACGACTTCTTCGATGCGGGCCGGATGCACGCGGCCGTCTTCCATTAACTTTTCAATCGTGCGCTTCGCAAGTTCACGGCGAACCGGATCGAAGCCCGAAATAACAACGGCTTCCGGAGTATCATCCACGATCAGATCGACGCCGCAAAGGGCTTCAAGAGTACGGATGTTACGGCCTTCACGTCCGATAATCTTGCCCTTCATCTCGTCACTCGGCAAAGCCAGGACGCTGACGGTGCGTTCAGAGGTGTACTCCGAAGCGAAGCGAGAAAGCGCCGTCGCGATCACGCGGCGAGCTTTTTTATCGACTTCTTTTTGAGTCTCTTCTTCGATGGCGGCAATTTTTTTATTCGCTTCGGCCTTGGCTTCGTCTTCGAGTGCGCTGACCAGCTGTCTGCGGGCGTCTTCGGCGGTCATACCGGCAACGGATTCAAGTTTTTGTTTTAATTCATTGGTATGATTCTCGGTTTTCTTTTCGAGATCTTTGATGCGATTTTCAGAGATCGCAACTTTTTCTTCGCGGTCTTTCAAACCCAAGATGTAACGGTCGTTCTCGTCGAGCTTAGCCTTGAACTGATCGTCCACTTCTTTGAGACGGCGCTCGAGTTGCGCTTCCTTGTTTTTGGTTTGTGACTTTTGCTTGTGAATGTCGGCTTCGACATTCTTACGAGCACGAATCTCAAAGTCTTTCGACTTGGTCTCAGACTCTTTTTTAAGTTTGGCCGCTTCGGACTTCGCGCGATTGACGATACGATCCGCTTCGACCCTCGCCGATTTCTTTTGCGACTCATCTTGAATACGCTTCACGATGAAGACGCCGACGCCACCCAGTAATAATCCCACAATCGAGGCAATAACTATTTCCATGATCCTAAACTCCTACGCACAAATGATAACTTCTTTTTCCGTCACGATCGAGTCCACACGTACATCGTGCTTCTCTTCGGGCAAGTCTTCTTCCACCACTTGGCAGTCAAAACAAACCCCGACCTTGGTTCCTTGAAAAGTCTCAAGGGCTTTGTCGTAATAGCCCTGACCCTTCCCCAAACGACGGCCTTTTTTATTAAATCCTAAACCAGGTACTAAAACGCCCGCAAGATCCTCTAAATGCAATTTCTGAGAATCCTCGCTAGGTTCCATCACGCTAAAACGCCCTTTAATGAAATTTTGCGAGATATAGAACGTCAAACGCTTCGCCTCCATGCGCGGAAACGCCCACTGAATATGGGGAGTCGCCTCAAACACGGGACTGAGATCAGGTTCTTGAACAAGCGCCAAATAGCCGGCCCAAACCCCAGACTTATCCGCAAGAAACGAAATCAAAAATTCACAAATGGCCTGATGAATCTGCACGGAAGACTGAGGATTTTCCTGAGAGAGCAGCTCGCGAAAGCGAGCGCGCCAAGCGAGCTTCGAAGAAGCCAGCGACGAAGAATGTCGAGAATCACCAACAGAATTCAAAACGACCTCAAGAAAAAACCATTACCCGGCGCAAAGCGCACGGGTGTAAGGCGACGATGGTCAAAACGAGTAAAGCAGTTTGTCAGTCCCATTTTATCAACGCGGAGAAAATGGGACTGGCGAAGCGCGCCCTAAACGCTCTTTTCTAGTTGTGTCGAGAGTTTCATGGCCTTCTCCTCGAGCTTCTCTAGCTCTCGATGAGCTTTTCTTTTGAGAAGAATGAGTTCCTCTGCCACGTTCAAGGCAGTAAGGACGGCCGCATTTTGAAAGGAACCATATTTAGTCACGGACATGGCTTGATTCATTTTATTATTCACAAATTCAACGAGTTCTTGAACGGTAGCATCGTCATGGGAGGTCTTGAGCTTGTACGGGACCCCCGCTATTAGAAAGTCATACGTTTTTTTGTCTGACGCCACTAGAACCTCGCGGGCTATTTCGTCTAAAAAGACCAGCCCAATAAAATTGCACATCAACTTGCTGTCGTGTTCAAAACTTCCTGAAACTCCGAAAGATCTAGAAAATCCTTCATCAACAGTACTCAAAAATTATAACTGAGTCCGCTGGCTTAGCAACTTTTGTTTGAGGGGTGACGCAATATTTAGCGAAACTATTTTTGAAAGCAGTTACAAACTTTGCCAAGCGTTCCTTGCTCTTCGCAGAACACCCGACGCTTCCCGCGCGGGTCGCTGATTTCAAGCTCGAAGATCTCGTGCAAGTTTCGTTTGTAGCTCATATTCATTCCATTAAGCTTAGTGTCAAAATACGAATATTCATCCTCGATCAGCTCTTGGTTCAGAAAAAACTGATCCAAAACCTTCTGGGTCGGATTGATCCGCTGATTTGCCGGAATCTCGATCGGGGTCCCCGCCCCTTTTGCATCTAATTTATCGAGCGACAGCGTGTAGCTCACCTTCGATTTTTTTTCGGACTTGGCGGCCAATCGAAGCCGCTTTTGCTGACCGACCGCATCTTTTAGGGTCGACTGCCGATAGCGAAGCAAAGTCTGCGAAGTGACGAACTTGCGATCTGCCTGATCTTTGAGCTGATTGAGGTCCACCTTGGTCGACCACTTTTCATTTTTAAGCTCTGGAAAACATTTGATCAAGTTGAGGTACGACAAGGAAACGGGCTTTTCGAACCCGCCAGCAGCCGCTGTTGTCGCGGCTGGGACCGAGCCGCTGGTCTTGCCTATTTGGGCAAAAGCGAACGGAACAAAAAACAAAAGCGCGATCCCAAAGAAACCGCGCTTAAAAAAATGCCTGCAATTTATAAAAATCAAACGGCCCCCGAACAAAAATCAAATCTGCCTAGAAATGAAGGCTATTGATTTTTGCCGAGGAAAGCAAGAATGTCCAGATCCTGTCCCGCTTCGACGCCCGCGCCCGGCTTCGGTCCATTTAAATCCTCCAGAGTATAACCCATGAAGGCATCGGTATTGCGTTCATGCTGGAAGCGGAGCCACTTTTCAGCATCGTACCACTGACGTTTGTTCGCGTCGCTTTGGCAAGAGGCAAGCTCTTGTCCCGAGGCTCCCCAACGAAGCTCTGGACAGTGATACGGATCGAAACTGATCGCGTAAAGTCGTGCGCGCGCGTCTTCAAGACTGAGCGTGACCGTGCGACCGGCGCTGTTTTTGTAATTGATCTTACAAGCGTTCGACCGCTCTTTGTAAGCCGCCGACATATCGGCCGCTAAATTTTTGCCGTTGTAATCAACGACGCCATCTTGACTGCGATAATGTTGGAGCGCCGCTTCGACATAATCGCGAAGCTCTTTGAAGGCGACGCGCATCCGCGCATCACGGGCCGGGGTCGCGTAAGTTTCCCAGTCACCATCCGCGCCGTAAATATTTTTTGGCAAAGTCAGCGGATGAGCTTGATTGTGAATTCCGGCAGTGACCGCCACCTGAACAGCGTCGGCGCGCTCTTCGAGGCCGTTGCAAAGTTCTTGCGCCATAACCCGAACGTCATCAACCGGATTTTCTACGAGGGGCCCATCGGCCAAACGATTGCGAACCCAATCGTGGTACTTCATCGTCTGCCCATTGAATACGTACTGGGCCGCTTTCCAGTCTTGGCTTTTATTCGTGCCGAAATACTGCTCGGTACTGAAGAGCGGAAGCTCGTTATCTTTCGCGGCCACCAAATGTCCGCCGTAGTAACCTTGAGTGCTGGAGTATTCACCACCAACAAGCTTAATGGGGCGCCAGTTTTTAAATCCAGCGCCTTGACCCGGGTAACTGCGAATGAAACGAGAATTAAACAGACCCGTCGTTAAGCTGTTGTCCGGATGCGCGTCGATATAATAAACGCGGCCGTCTTTGGTGATTTTGTAAACAGTGACGACGTGGCCGTTCGGATCATATATCACGGTTCCAGGACGGATCGCTTCACGATTGATGCGTGCAGGATAAAAATCTGAAAACAGCCCGTCGCCGTCCATGCCAGAGTAACTTACGCGAAAATTTGCCGAAGTGATGTTGCCCTGAATGCTGCTGTTTAAAATTTGTAAGGCGTTTGGATACTTGACCGAATTTCCGCTCTTCGTCGGAATGACGTCGTATCTTTTAGTGACGATATTTCCGTATGGAGAATAGCGGATATCACGGGACCCTTCAGGACTTTCGATCGCGGCCACTTCGGTAATAAACCCGAACGGCAGCTGAAAGCGCCAAGCATAATAACCACGCACGAAGTATGGAAAGTCAGCACAGTCAGAATAAAGCTTTAAACCGCCCGGATCGGTGCTCGCGTAGGGATTTACTTTCGGATTTCGAAAGCAGCTAGAAACCGTATTGCAAAGTCCCTTAGAAACACCTTCACCGACGTAGGCCACGTACTTCTGGTAATTGGCTTCGTCGCCCGGCGACCATTCTGGTTTGCTCAGCATCCAGCCTGTAAAAGAGTCGGAGTTAACCCCCGCCGGCTGAGTCGTCTGGGACCACGAATTCAGCGCCAGCATCAATATGATAAACATGAACGCTCCGAGCGTTGATTTTGCGATGGTGTCGGATTTTGTCACTTGTCCCTCCCGGGCAGACAGTTAATGGCTAGTTCTTGAAGTCCTTACAAAATGTTCGCGATCAGGGCCCGTTTAATTCCAGAGAAGCTTGTCACGGGTCTTGCTCTACTTCTGGTTATCTCAATGTAGTTGATCAAACGCTTTGGCTGTCCTTCCCCCCTTGGACCTCTAAGGCATCAAAACGCACCGGTGAATAATCGGTGCGTTTTCCTTTTTTGGGGAGCTGAACGTCGCGGGAAGTATAACCAGAAAGGGTTCAATTTTCCCGTTCTGCTTCTATAGTGGTAAAATCTACCGATAAGAATGAAAATATCTTAGGCGCACGCAAGAAGCGCGGCACTTTTGTTGCGCTCGTAAAAAACGGCTCAAGCAAAGACTGAAGCTACGCTGAGACCTTAACTAAAAATGCTCTCAACGAATTCTTGCGAAGAGAAGCTTCGTAAATCCTGAATGCGCTCACCCACGCCGATGAACTTGATGGGGATCCGGAGCTCGTTCGCAAGGCCGACCGCGACTCCGCCTTTTGCGGTGCCATCCATCTTAGTCAGGATCGCGCCGGTCAAACCTAAGGCCGCGTTGTATTCTTTGGCTTGAATCAGGGCGTTCTGACCAGAGTTCGCGTCCAGCACGATGATCACTTCGTGAGGAGCATCGGCGATCACCTTCGTCATCACTCGCTTCATTTTTTTAAGTTCTTCCATCAAGTTCGCTTGAGTGTGCAGTCTGCCCGCAGTGTCGATGATGACGATGTCGTAGCCTTGGCCCTTGGCTTTGGCAACGGCGTCGTAGGCGACGGCACTTGGGTCCGTAACCCCGTCCGGAGAAAAGATTTCGACCTGGGCGCGATCGGTCCAGACCTTAAGCTGCCCGCCGGCGGCCGCGCGGAAAGTATCGCCAGCCGCGACTAAAACTTTTTTACCACTCAGGGCGAACTGCGAAGACAACTTGCCGATGCTGGTAGTTTTGCCCGCACCGTTCACGCCGACGACCATGATGACGGTCGGACCGTCGCTGACCATTTTCAGTTCGCTCGACGGCAACTTTGCGAAAACGTCGCTCATGCCTTGCTTGAGCGTTGCGCGGACTTTGGCGTAGTCGCCTTTTTCTTTACGGTTGAGATCTTCGAGGGCGCTCATCAGTCTTTGAACCGTTTGCGGGCCCAGGTCGCTCGTGTAAAGAACTTCTTCAATCTCTTCAAGATGCATCGAAGTATCTTCGCCCACGAACAAAGACTTGATGCGACCGAAAATATTCTCTTCCGTTTTGCTGAGGGCTTTTTTTAGGTCGACGTCTTTTTCGACGGCCGGCGGTAGTGGTTCGGGTTTTAGTACGGCCTCTAGTTTTTCGGAAAGGGGTTGGTCCTTGCCCGCTTCGAGGGCGACCCGCGCGCGTTCGTTCGCGTCCACTTGACGGTCGATCTCGCGCTCGCCGCCGTTACGAAGAACGGACCACCATAAAAAGACAAACACTGCCGTCAGAATTAAACCAACGCTGCAAAACACTAAAACCGTTAAATCGCCAAACATGAATTTCCTTTTTAGAAAGCTGCGGGCTTATAGCCGTAGGGGCAGTGACGGCAGGCGGACTCACAACAGTGTCCGCGCTTTGTCAGAAAATAGGCCGTCATCACCTGATATCCAGTTTCGGGATCTATATAGAAATCCTTCTGCTGATCGCAGGCCTTCTTGTGCAGTTCTTCTATCTTATTTTGCCTTCGGCTGACAAGTCCTAGAAGTTGAAACCCCGTTTCGTAGGCCGCACGCTTCCAATCATAGATCTGCGGAAGAATTTGGGAGGGTTCTTCCCATTTCCAATCCTTGAAACAACCGTCTGATTTTTTTAGATTGGGCTCTTCGCCTTTTTTGAATCTGATCAGAAACCAAGTATGTTGCTGCCCGACGTACTTCTTGCCCGCTTCGGGCCAGCGGTATTCGCTCTGCCCAGTGCTGGCCTGAAGGATCTTGATCCGGCCATTGCCAAGCTCTTCTTCCACTTCGCGGTATACAGCTTGTTCGGGGGTTTCGTCCCCGTCAATGCCGCCCTGGGGAAACTGCCAGTTACCCGGGTGATCCGAGCGTTCGGCCATCAGGATTTGGTTCTGGTCGTTGACGATGACGGCGACGACCCCTTGACGGAAACGATCTAATTTGGGTGCCATTACTTAATTTTGTAAGTGGTCGCGGTAACAGCTTGCAACAAGTCCTGCAGTTTGTAACCTGCCGGAACGACGGCGTCCTCACCTTGGCAAACCGTTTCGCTGCCACCTTGAGCCATGCAATAGAAGTAACCAAGGTTTCGTGCAGAGGCCACGTCCGCTTTGACTTTGTTTGCGTCTTTATCGACTAACAAATAATCAACGGATGCAACGTTCATTTTTGGTTCGTAGTGTCTGACTTCGCTCTGGCAGAAAGTGCCTTCGCTTGTTTTTATCACTTTTCCGGTGATCGCGAAAGAACGTTTGTCGTTCACTTTCACGCTGCCGTTTTGTTGATGGAATTTCGTGATGAAGTCGAACTCTTTGCCGGCTTTGTCTTGAAAACCTGGTGAGTAGTCATAGATCACTTCCTTGTCGGAATCAGAAAGCACCTTCGTACCACCGTCGTAACGTACGAGAGAGACTTTTTCTAATAGAGCGGAGTTGCTGATCAGCGCAGCCCATGCCGATTGATGTTTCGCAAGGACTTCGTTTTTAAACGGAGCTACTGAACAAGAGTCGTCCGCGAAACTGAAAGATGCGCATAATAGGATGAGTGTGGATATAGTTGCTTTTAAAAGTGAATTCACAGCAGGCCTCCAAAGATGGCTTAGCTATACCAAAAACGCCTTTTTTCAACAAGTAAAGGTTTAACGACGAGTATTTAGCGCAGTTTGGCTAGAAGTTCTACTGAATCCCGACGCCCTTAACGCCACTGCCGTTCAGGCCCGCGTCCCAGCCGACGGACAAGAAGATGACCTTGTTCTTTGCCTTATCGCATTTCATAACGCCGCTGACGCTTTCAGCTTTGTAATCGGCCCTGGCAAAGACCAGATTTTCGTCGCCAACTTTGATCGTTGCGGCGCCGCCGGTCGCGGCTTTGCCGAGCTCTTTGGTAAAGTCAGAGGTCTTTCCGCTCGTTTCGATGAAGGCAAATTTTACGAGCAATGCCGGAGCATCCGCCACGAAACTTGCTTCATCTTTAGGACAAGCCGCTTGGGCAAGTATCGCCGAAAACAAAATCAACAAACCCATCACTAACTTCATAAAGACTCCTCGTCATCGATGACAAAAAACTAGTGAATATCTTCTAGGCTGACCGACACCATTGTAGAGACTCCGCGCTCTTGCATGGTGACTCCGTACAATTTGCCCGCGACTTCCATCGTGTGTTTGTTGTGCGTGACCACGATAATCTGGGACCGTTTCGCCATTTCACGAACGAGATCGTTGAAACGGAAGACGTTCGCGTCATCGAGTGGCGCATCGACCTCATCCAGCAAACACCAAGGACTTGGTTTTACCAAGAAGATCGAGAACACCAAGGCGACCGCGGTCAGGGCCTTTTCTCCGCCCGACATGAGCGAAACGTTCTGCATCTTTTTGCCCGGAGGTTTCGCGATGATGTCGATGCCCATTTCGCCTTTATCAACGTCTTCGATCAATTGCAGACTGGCTTCGCCGCCGCCAAATAAAACTGGAAACACGCGCGTGAAGCGGTCATTGACGAGGTCAAACGTCTCTTTGAAACGTTTTGAACAGATGCGGTTGATTCGGTCGATCACTTTACGAAGCTGTTCTTTTGCATCGTTCAGATCGGTGTGTTGCTTGGTCAAGAATTCGTAACGCTGAGAAGTTTCTTCGTACTCTTCGATCGCGGATAAGTTCACTTCGCCGATCTTCGCGATTTTTTCGCGCAGTTCTTTGAGCTGAGCTTCGGCCTCCGACGGAACGCCTTCGCGGCCTTGGTACTTTTCGATCACGTCCGACAAAATTAACATATAACGCTCGCGAATTTGATCTACGAGGTACTGCTCTTTCATGCGGGCTTGCTCGAGTTTAAGCTGCGCATCGTTCATGCGAGACTGACGTTCGTTGCGCGCGCGTTGCGAGCTTGCGAGCTCGTCGCCGATTTCCTGAATTTGCGCGGCCATTTGTTCATAAGTGTCTTTTTCGATCGCGAGCTGCGCTTTTAAGTCCTCAACGTCCCGGATGTTGCGCTCGAATTCAATCTTTTTTTCTTCGAGGGTCATCTGGCTTTCGGTCATTTGGGTCGAATACTGTTGCGACTCTTCGCTCATGCGCGAAAGTTGCAAATCAAGATCCGCCAAAGACCTATCGACCATTTCCAACTGACGAACAACGCCGTTGTACTCTTGAGTCTTAGAAACCGATCGCACTTGCAGGTCACGGACCATCGCTTGTAAGCCGTCGAAACCTAAGCGCGTGCTCGTCAGTTCTTCGGTCAGGGTCGCGGTTTCAGATTCTAAGTTTTGTTTTTTGATGCGGGCTTCGTCTAAGTTCGTGATCAAGTCGTGCAAACGCACTTCCTGAGCTTCAACTTGCTCCGTTAGCTTACGCAGTTCGCGCTCTTGGCGTTCGACCGCGTAATGCGCATTTTGCAATTCGTTTTCGGAACGCTCGACGTCCTTACGAAGCTCGGTCACTTTGATTTCTTGATCGATCTTGCGTTTTTGCGCACCTTCGAAATCGTTCACGACGTTGGCTAATTGCTCTTCGAGTTTTTTGAGAGACTGCTGAGCGAGGGCAAGTTTGCCGGCCCATTCGTTTTTACGCTCGGTCAGCTCTTTGATTTCGCGGCGACGTTTTAATACGCCGGAGTCTGCGGATTCAACCGAACCGCCCGTCAACATTCCGTCGGCTGAAAGCGTGTCCCCGTCCGTCGTGACGAATGTCCAACCTTCGTATTTTGAGCGCAAGTTGAGCGCCGTGCGGATCGAATCCACAATCGCGACGCCATCTAATAAGTAACTGACCGTGTTTTGGTATTTTTCATTGGCGCGGACAACGTCTTTCAGGATTCCCTGAACGCCGGCTTCTTCACTTGGGGATTGGGCAAAGTTTTTATGGCCCGCTTCGGTCGCGGACATAAAACTCGAACGTCCTGACTTTGCTTCTTTCAGGTGATCGACGGCTTCGACCGCTTTGCTGTTGTCCGAAGACAACAACATTTGTAAGCGCGAACCAAGTGCTGCTTCCATCGCGATTTCGTATTCGCTCGGCACTTCGACAACTTCAGAAACCGGTTGGAAAACAACCGAGCCGTCCGCCGTGATTTCTTGGTACTTCGTTTTCTGCCAGAGCATGACGTTTTTTACGCCCTCTTGAAAACCTTCAAAGTTTGTATGCAAGTTTTCCAAACCGTAAAGCATCGATGCCGTTTCGTTCAGCTGATCTTTGAATTCTTCGACTTCGATTTTTTTCGTCGCGGCTTGCTCGCTCAGAATTTTTTTATTGGCTTCGAAAGACTCGAAATCGTTCGCCAAGTCCAATTGCATCTGGCGTTCTTTTTCGAGTTCATTGAAGACTTTACGACGGCGAGTTTCGAATTCAACGTGCTTTTCACGCAATTCCGAAACGACCAATTGCTCGTTATTTTCGCGGTCTTTTAAATCGGTGATCTGCCCTTGCAGCGAGTTTACCCGGGCGTCCAAAGACGATTCGGTTTGGCCAACGGCGAACAGTTCGCGGCGTTTGGTCGTCAACTCGTCATCCACTTCGGTGATGCGCGACTGCGAATTTTCGAAGATCTCGTTTTGCTCATTGTACTGGGCAGTTAAGGACTCTGACTCTTCTTTTAAAGAATCCGTTTGCGAGCTGAAGCTTGTTTGATCGCGCTGCAAAAGTTCACGGCGGGCTTCTTGCTCTTGCAAGATGTTGCCGGTCATTTGCTCGTTTCTTCGGGCTTGTTCGATTTCGAAACGAAGCTCTTGAATTTCCATCTCACGCTTTTGCGTGAAGGACTGTTTGTCGTAGTACTGAGTCTGGATGACTTCGACAGATTTTTCTTTTTCGAGAATTTGTAATTTGAGCGTCTCGAACTGCGCTTGCAGTGTCGATACGGTGCTTTCGCCTTCGACTTCCATGCTCTGAGCTTCGTCGAAAATGCGTTGGGCCTCTTCAGCCACGGCGCGCAGATCCGTGTACTGAATGCTTGCGAGCCATACGTCTAAATCTTCGATTTGATTTTTAAGCGAGCGGTAACGTTCTGCACGTTGCGCCTGTCGCTGCAAAGAATCGATTTGGCGCTTCAGTTCACCGATGATGTCTTGCAAACGCACTAAGTTTTGATCCGTGGCCTGAAGCTTGCGCTGGGACTCACGTTTACGAACTTTAAATTTAGTAATGCCGGCCGCTTCTTCGATCAGCGTGCGGCGCTCTTCGGGCTTTGCCGTAATGATTTTACCGATCATCCCTTGCGCAATGATCGAAAAACCTTTAGAGCCCGCGCCCGTATCCATGAAAATTTCTTGGACGTCTTTTAAACGAGACGGCTCTTTGTTCACGAAGTATTCACCCTCACCGTTACGGTGTAAGCGGCGGGTCACCATGATCTCGGTGTGTTTTATATATTTTGCGGGGAACGGGCCGCCGTCGTTTTCTAAGGTCAAAGAGACTTCGCAAAGACCCATCGGCGCATAACCTTCAGCTCCGGCAAAGATAACGTCCGTCATGGTCGATCCGCGCAAGTCCTTCGCGGACATTTCGCCCATAACCCACATCAGGGCATCGACAATATTCGATTTGCCGCAACCATTCGGTCCAACGATTCCGGTAATACCGGCGTCGAAATGAATCATGGTTCGGTCTTTGAACGATTTAAAGCCTACGAGTTCAATCTTCTTGATTCTCAAATCAGTCCCCTCGATCTATGCGCGTTCACACGCCCTTGGTCTAGAAGCATTAACTGTCGCTAGGGATCGGGGGCGTGTCAATCAAAGCCTA
>JACMRP010000353.1 GCA_014376325.1 Pseudobdellovibrionaceae bacterium | reverse complement strand
TTCGTCGTTTGCTTTGAAATCGCTGTAAAGGTAGCCCTCTTTGATTTGCTGGAAGATCGCTTTGCCGACGGCGCCATCTTTACGGAATCGGAACAGTCCGCTCTTGATCAATTTCACTTTGTCCTTTGGGTGAAGCTCGATCAAATTGCATTTGTCCAAAACGAATAGAAACTTTTTGCTTTCCCCACTGCTTATCTGAAAGTTCTTTTCGATTTTTTGCGGCTGGCTGCCTTCGGTTAGCAAAGTAAAATAATGAAGCAATCGAGGATTTTCCGACAATAGCTTTTCTTGTTCGAACGACAGCACTAAGTAAGGGTCTTCGTCTTGCCACTCCGCTAGCTTACAAACTTCGGCGAAACTAATTCCGGTGGCGTCGCAGATTTTTTCTACTCGCTCTAGGCTGATTTTTTTGTTGCTCAATAAACGCTTCACGCTTGATTCGCTCATTCTTAAGGCGGCCGCAACTTGTTTGTAGTTCCATTCTTTATTTTTAAGAGCGCGCTTCAGTGCTTTTAAGAATTGATCAATCTGAGACACGGAGTCCGTCCTTTTAGCAAAGTTTTCTGGAACGATGCCATAGTATCAAAATGCGATACCCTGGCACTTGGTATTGAGCTATAGCACCGAACCTCCGATACTGACAACACCCAGGTGGAGGTTTCTTATGAAGTTTCTAAAAAGTGTTATTAATTTCTTTAAAGTAAAAAACGATTTTTTCTACCATCATGAGCAACTCAATTACGAGCGTCAGATGCAAACGGTGAAAACGACTTACCGCAAAGCCGGCTAAGTCGTTTTCACTATTTTAATCGCTCGCGGACCCAGTTCCGAATGATCGGCATCTCTTCATCGGTCAACACGTGCTTCTTTTCAAGCTCAACCCAGTCCACCTTGAATCCGACGTCCCTCAACTTATCCACTCCGTGTTTGGTTTCGTCGTATTTTAAAACGTCATCTTTCTTTCCGTGAGTAAACATCCACGGCGTCTTTAACGCGTCCTTAGACAAACGTTGACGCCAGCGAGGGTAAAAATGGAAGTATCCGCTGATGCCGACGATACCGCCCAAGCGTTTCGGATAATTCATACCGACGTCCGCACTGACAAGACAGCCTTGCGAAAAGCCAAACAGAAAAATATTTTCGTTTTTCCAGCCCTGCATTTCTAGTTCGACAAGCAGTTGCAACAACTTCTCGCGAATCTTTAATACCCCACCGCGCTCGTACGGCGGGTCCCCATACCATGAATACCCGCCCAAAAATTTCTTCGGGGCATTCAGCAGAAGATAATTCATTTCGGGCATTCCCATTTCTTGATCAAAATACCGAAACGGACGAATACTATCGCCTTTGCCGTGAAGCACGATCATCAGGCGTTCAGACCGTTCACTTGCCGGTATAAATTTAGATTTGAATAGTTCCGTTTGAATCATCGGCAACTCACCACGCGATGCGCTTCTTTCATTTCTGGGTCTTCGGACGGAAGAAAATCATTGTCAAAACTAACGCAACCTAAAAGCTCTGGGCGCACGCTTGCGGTCAGGATAGGTTTCATCATCGGGCCCGGCGCTTTGAGTGGATTCAGAAACTGATCTTCTTCCCTCAGTGCGAAGCGATCTTTAAAATCGACTTTAACGTCAGGGTCAAGTCCCACCATCTGCGGGGTCTGCCCAGAGGGCAAATAATAGAAACCCTTCGTTTCGAAGATCGCGATCTTGTCGTTTTTCGTCCAGATCTCACCTTCCTGAAACGAGCCTTTGCCAAAAGTACGTTCGCCTACCAGAAGCGCACGATCGTAAAACTGCAGCGTTCCTGCGACGATCTCGGCGGCACTGGCAGAGCCCGAGTTGATCAGAACCGCCATGGCTCCATCATAAACTTTGTCTTCTTGGCTCAGCACAATTTCGCTCGGCATCGTGGTATCCAGCATTTTAACTTCGAAAACTTTACGGTGAGGCCCGATAAATAAACCGGCTACGCAAGCCGCCTCTTCCATCTGCCCGCCCGGATTGTCCCTAAGATCTAAAAGCAGACCACGGATGTCCTCGAGCTCGAGGCTTTTTAAGGTCGATTTCAACTGAGCGCAAGTGTCCACCGCGAATTTATTAATCGTGATCACCGCGACAGGCTTGATGCCTTCGATCATCTGCAAACTGACATTCGGAAGCGTTTTTTCACTGCGTACAATGTCAATTTCGATCGGCTCGCCTTTTCGCAGAATCTCGATCGTCAACGTGGAACCCTCTTCGCCGCGAAGTAGGTCACCCATTTCGTAAGTGTTTAAATCCGATACGTCCTGACCTTGCAGCTTTAAGATGACGTCGCCTTTTTTAATTCCGCCAAGCGCAGAAGCTGAATTTTCTAACACTTTTTTTACGAAATAGTTTTTGTCGTTTCGCCCCATCATCATACCGACGGAAAGACTTTTGTGATTCGTCTTCGCGACAACGTCGTTGTAAAATTCGGCCGGAAGAAGATAAGTATGTGGGTCCTTGAACACGGACAAGAATCCATTCATCCCCAAACCAACCGCGTAACTAAGCTGCTGGGGTTTGATGTGCTGATTTGTGAGCTCCGCCCACAACTTGATGAACGGAAACTCTGGAATCGTTCCGGAAGCCTTAACGAAGGTCTGCCAAGGAGCTAACAAGTCCTTTTCGGTCAATGCCTGGCTTTTCGAAGTTTTAACCAGCGGGATCAGGGTGCCTTCAAAAGTCACATCGAATCCGTACTTTTGAGAAGCCGATAAAAGAGCATTTGCGCAGGC
>JACMRP010000352.1 GCA_014376325.1 Pseudobdellovibrionaceae bacterium | reverse complement strand
TTCCGCAGTCATTGTCGACTTCAGTCGAATGTCGATAGCTGGGTTCCGGCGCAATTCACCGAGCATGAATTTTTCAAATTCCTTCGTCTGCAATAACATCACGGTTCCACCGTCTAGCATTTCTGACGCCGTTCCTGGGACCATTGCCGGGTTTCCGCGACGTGGTGACTGAACGATCAGTGTTTCTTGCTTCACGTTGTTGATCAGATCTGAACCCGAAGAAATGGGTCGCGCAATCTGTTTCAGAAAGCGATCCCCAAGTCCCTGATCGATCAGCGCTAAGCTGTCGATGATGCTTTGTCGCCCGGTCCACTGAATGTTTCGGGTGTATTCTGCGCGGGCTTCGAAACCGGTGACCCGGTATCCCGCATTCGATGCGATCATTGCCGCGGCAGCGCCCGAAGCAGAAAGCCCTGACACTACGACCGACTTGCCATTAGCTTTCACCGGCGTGGCCTTCAGCGCGCGGGCGCGGGCCATTACGAACATGTGTCGGTCGGATTGATAAATCTGCTGAATCTGCTGAGCGACCTCTGGTCCATGCACCCGACGCGCGGCCTGAATTAGGCGGTCTGGATCTGAAATATTTCGTGCGGTCTGGTATTTTTCAAAAATTTTTGAAAGCGCGCCGGTCAACGAATTCGCGTCCATTCGCGAGTTCATAGGTTGCGTAGAAGCCTGGATTGCAAAACCCAAGGTAAAAACCATTAACGTGCAATATTGTAGCGCCTTGTTCATCGGAACCTCCTGAATAACTAGTGGTAGTTAGCTTCCTAGTGCAGAGGCTATGCCACGTGCCGGCTCAGGATTGTCCTAAAACGAGGCTCAGCTCAAATCTGATCGAATTTCGCAGGGGAGGATTGCAAATTTCCGACGTGACCTAAATTTGTTAAACGCTGATAAAACCTTAGACAGTTCAAGGTTTCGGGTGAGCCACGTCTTTAAAGATCGCGTTCTTGGGTGCCCCGCGAAGCGTGGTCGGTGCAAACTCCATTTGAAAGTCTTCGGGATGTCCGGACATTCCGTGTTCAACCATCCGCAAGTAAGACTCGCGCAGGCCCACGTGCGGAAGACCGCTTCCTTCAGGAACGATGAATTCGGGTTTTCCCTGGTAGACGTAAATTTTCCCGCCCTCGACTTGGAGACCCGGCAGTTGATTTGTGATATCGACCGCGTCGTAAATAAATTCGCGGACATTCATCTTTTCAAGTTCCGTTTTTTTGATGATGATGACGATCCCGTTCACGCTTTTTCCCTCTTGGGGACGCACGTTTAAATACAAAATGTTTTTCGGGAAGAAATCTCCCTCTGGAGTTTTCAGAGAAAAATAATGCAGGTTCGGCATCACGATGTCCCATTGCCGGGACCAATTCACCAACCGTACTGAGCGGATCGCTTGCGTATAGGGCCGACCCAATGTGCGCTCCACGCTTTGAATATTTAATAAGGATCCGTACCCGAAAATCGCCACTTCATCGGCTTTTAAATGGAGCGCCACCGCGTCTTGAAACAAGCTTCCGCAACGCACATTTGCGTTCGCCGTCACCGCCGATTGGAATGCAAAAAGACCCAGCAAAACCGCAAATGCGGGCGCAAGTAATTTTGACTTAAAACGGTGGTTGAGCATGCTTGATATCATATCTTAAAAAGCATGCGAAGCTTATGCCAGCGTCTCAAAATGAGAAAACTTACGCGGAAAATTATGGGTTGAATGTGGAGAACCGGTATAAATAGGAAAGAATTGGTGGTCTGTACAAGACTCGAACTTGTGACCTCTCCCATGTCAAGGGAACGCGCTACCAACTGCGCTAACAGACCAATTTCAGATGACTATGGATATATCCTACGTAAACCACTTCGACAATCGTGACCTCTTGATGACGATGTGTATCAATCAACTTCAGTACAGTTCTACGCGGTCATTTTCACGAAAGCCGGAACCCGAATGGATCACCGCGATCGAGCCATCGCTTCCGAAGTAACTGACAACCTCAAGAGTTCCTTTCAGTCGTCCCGGCACCTTACCAATATGACCGCCCGACTCTGGATCGTAAACGTCGTCGCCTTCATCCATGACCTTCAATATGTCCCCGACTTGGATTCCGGAAACTCGACCGACATTCAAAAAAATTCTGTCTCCACTGAGTGCCGCGACTCGGCCTTCCCATGAAACGCGACCGAGCGATGCAATCACTTGCGGGACGAAATCCAAAAAGGCATCGCGAACGATGGCTTCGACTAATTCGGGATTGTTCATGATGGCTTTGTCTTTTTCGACCCGCTCCGCAACGCGCACGGTGGGCTCTTCCAACAGCACCGTCTTTACGGTGTTAAAAACTTCTTGCCCGCCCCGCACCTGAACGACACGAACCCGGACCACGGCTTCAAATTCGCTTTTCATCTGACGAATCACGCCGACGTTATCGGCTTTTCTAGAAATGCGAATGTCCAG
>JACMRP010000351.1 GCA_014376325.1 Pseudobdellovibrionaceae bacterium | reverse complement strand
CCAATCTTAAATGAAATCTACGGACGGCTACCGCTTCAACAAATGGGAGATGCTTCCGCAAGAGAATGGGAACGCATCAGCGATTTTAATCATCAAAAACTTCTGCTAGTAGGAAATCGTTACGCACAGCTGAGCGGACGAAACGTTGAAAACTCCTACCGCATGAAGCCGAATTCGTTGATTCAGAAATACGTTTTCATGGACACGGACATGAGCGTCGAGCTATCGGGTGGTGGTGAAACGATCACGAAAGCTTTCGATGATATCTGGAACTTCAGCACGTTGACGGTTGCCATTTTGGAAGTACGACAATTTATGCCGAACGATTTTGCAACCAACGCAGATATCGCTCTGGAAGTCGTGCAGAAGTGCGTGTGACCAAAATGATCGATGGTTCGTGGAGTTGCGGAAATGTCCACGTGACGTTCCTGACGAATTCGATCGAAACAACCGATCTTAACGTTATTAACGTTTTTGCACGTTACCAAATGATGGCCTTCTTCGAGATCTATTTTAGCCGCAGCAGCTTGTTTAAATCCGCTTTCGATCAGGGGCGCTCGGCAGAATTTGATTTTTACGAATACAAAAAACCGGCATCAGGTGCGAATCAGTCACTTCACACGAAGCTAACGCTCCTGGGCGATGACGTCATCATTGGTTCTGCCAACGCGGACGTAAGAAGTTACTTCATGGATTCAAATAACGGTTTTTACCTGCATAACGCTCGTAATTTCGCGCAAGAGTACGGCACCTGGGTCGACGGACTTCTAAGAGATCCGGCGGTTACTAAAAATCTGACTCCGGAATACCAGTCTGGCCTCCACACAATGGCAAGCCTCCGTGCTGAAGACCGCGTCCTGGTGAACGCCTTCCTAGAGCGATGGAAGACGGATTCTTCGCTGAAGGGCAAGGCTGCGGACATGGCTTACGACACGATGGGATCCATCGGCAAGTTCATCGTGAACACGACCCGATCGATCATGTCGACGGATTTTATTCTGGTAGATTCCAATAACGACTACCAGGTAGACTCCAAAAAGCTGAAGGAACAAGCGGAACAAGAGAAGAAATTCAACGAACTGTTGCAGCTTCTTTAGATTTTAGAGACCAATTCTGAGAATCAGAAAGGCTTCGGTGTACACCGGAGCCTTTTTTTTATACGATATCACCATGAATCAAAAACCTGCGCCGGTTCGTGGTACCACCAAAAAGATTCTGATGCCGGGGATGATACTTCTGGCAACGGGCATCGGCGGCATTATGCTAACGCGATTTATCCTGCCTTCGCTGATTGCCGGCACTATCGGACTGGGGCTTCTTATTTTTCACCGGGTTCATTCGTCAAAGCCGCCGAAAGAAGACGAAACCTAAAATTCAGGTTTTTCAAAATTTTTTATTTAAGAACAAAACTTCCATAGTCGGACGCCTAGACCAGTGCTATCATTTCGCGATACCGGCAAACCGGGGCAATTAATACTTTTAGGAGAACACCATGGCTAAAAAGAAATCAGCAAAGAAAACGACAAAGAAGTCCGCAACGACGGCGAAAAAAGCGACAAAAAAAGTAACTAAAAAGGCCGCTAAAAAAGCGGTTAAAAAAGTCGTTCGCAAAGCGAAGAAAGCCGTTTCCGGTTCTGCAAAATCAGGCAGCCGCAAAGCGACTAAAAAAACGACTCTAAAATCTAGCGGCAAGTACTTGAAAAAGACCGCAACAGATTTGCTTCACAAAGCTGAAAAAGCAGTGAACGAACTCATTAAATAGTGTTCGTTGCCTCGGGGACATTTTTGTCGACCGAGGCTGTCCCTCTTCCGCACTACCTTTGTCTCAATCGTAGACAAAGATGGAATCTCCGTTACAGGCTGTTTACAATCATGGAATGGCAGTTAAGATTTTGTCTATTACCGTACGATTAGCATCCATGATGAAACCTTCAACGTGCAATTTGAAAACGTGACATCGCTCTTATACTCTTGCCAAAAATTTAGTCAGAACATGATGACCGGAGTTCTTTCGGAACAGCGAAACAAGTGCTCGGCACTCACGAAAGAATTTAAAGACGAAAATGTGTTTGATTACGCCCAGGCGACGAAGTGTTGCTCGGGGGAAGAGTCAGGATACTGCGACCTGATGAAGGACCGCGACAAATCAGGAAGTGTAAAAAATAGCCGTAGTCGCGCAAGCGGTACGGCCCGGTAGAGTTATAATCCCGTGAAGCTAAGAGTTTTAGCCTCACGGGAAGAGACGAGAGCTATCAGGCGCGACCCTGATTAGGTACCGGAGTAAGACAATGGTTTTTACACCACCGAATTGTTGATGCTCGCAGGATTGCACCAGTGTTAGCCTGCGCAGCGCTCCCTCGGTTCTAGAAAAGCCTTTTAGAAGACCCTCCGCTTTCCGACTGAACTGTCGTCCCCGCGCAAAAACTATTTAGGAATTTGCCGGTACCGAACGATTTTGCAATCGCGATGCCACAGGCAATAAGTAATATGTTGGTTCCCGTGACTTTGAAGGCGGGAAAAAGACCCCGTCTTTTATGGCCGCTCGGGATATGAAAGTCTTGTCGCGGCCCGTGCTTGCGGGTATATCTTCGTCCATGAATGAACCACGCCTGCCGAATACGCACGTTGAATCCGCTTCCCGTTATTTAGTTCTTCCGGTCTGGATCATCGCGATCTACGTCCTCGGATATCTTATGAACGTGACGGCACCCATTTTTTTATGGATCGTGTGTGCATTCTTTTTATTTGTTTTGCTGGATCCAGCGGCCGAGTACTTAAAATCAAAACGTTGGCCGACGCTGTGGGCATCCATCTTTTTAGTGCTTGCCGCAACCGTCATATCCATTGGGACAATTTATATTTTGGGTTCTTTATTTTCGGATATGCTAGTCGAACTAGAGCAGTCTAAACGATTCTTCATGAAGTCTTTTGAATCGTTTAATTCCACGCTGAATGCATGGTCCGCGAAATTTCCCGGATTCAAACCGAACGGCATGGCTTCTCAGGCCGAAGTTTCGAAAGTCGAGATCGTTCACAGTTCACCGCTTTCGGGGGAAATCAGCGGCACAATTTTAAGCGGATTAGGCAGCGCCGTAACAGTTTTTACATTCGCACTGCTGGTCCCGATCTTAACATTTTTTCTGTTGGCGGAACGGGACGCATTCGCGAAGGCGACGGCTCGGATGTACGTACATTCCTCGACGGGCACGTTGATCTGGAAGCGTGTTGTTCGCTCGACGCGAGCGTTTTTCGTCGGAAATTTATTTTTGGGCGTCATCACTTTCCCGATATTTGTTTTGGTATTCTGGATGTTCTCTGTGCCTTCCGTTTTCACCGTCGCGGCGCTTGCGACGTTTCTAAATTTGATTCCATT
This sequence comes from Pseudobdellovibrionaceae bacterium, assembly GCA_014376325.1. The sequence continues at coordinate 882 of JACMRP010000351.1, read as the reverse complement.
CGCCGGGGCCGTCCTTGCTGGGTTTTTTCCGGCGCTGACTTTATATGGGCAAACCCAGTCGGTTGGCGGCGCCCTCGGAGTTTACGGAATTTGTTTGGGAATACATTTTGTAATCGCGGATTTTATAACGCCTAAAATTCTCGGGTCCCAAGTGAACATCAATGCCACCACCTCGACCATCGCGCTAGTCGCTTGGGGCCAATTGTGGGGTGGGGTCGGCCTGATCTTAGCGATTCCACTGACTTCGCTAATAAAAATTCTATTTGAACATTCAAGTCACTATTGGCTGCAGTGGTTAGCGGCGCTGATGAGTGCCGATATCGATTCGGCACTCAGACGTTCACGCTTCCGCAAGAGCATTCCGTTAGCGATGTCGCAAGCGGAGAAATCGAAGTCTAACTCCTAATATGCTGTGAAGTGAACGAGGATCCGCAATCCTGAAAGTAGCTGCTGACGTTGTACAGGCTTTGTTTGGTATCGTCCGTTTACAAACCTTCCGATTCAAGACTTCGATACCCATTCAGCAGGTCAAGATATTCTTGGGTTAGCGTCGTCGAAGCCTTCGACACACGGTCACCACTTTTTCAAATGGCCAAGCGGCGCTCGAAGGCTGGTGAGACGAGGATGAGCGGTGAAGAGTTTATTTTGCAGTGCCGGATCAACTACCAAGATTCAAAAGCGAAAATCGTGATCGTTTCCGGCAATGATCAGATTAAACAGATTTCGGAAAAAGTGGGTGCTCACGCTTATCTGGAAAAGCCCGTCGACTTAAAAAAGTTGCAGACGCAGGTTCAGGATCTCGTAAAATAAAATGCTTCGGAATCAAAAAATAGAAACCGGTCCACTCTGCCGTTCCACATTCTTATTCCAGGATTGGATACT
>JACMRP010000053.1 GCA_014376325.1 Pseudobdellovibrionaceae bacterium | reverse complement strand
CGGATTCAGATTCGTAGCTAAGCCGGACAGCGCTAACTATTAAGAAAAAATCCGTTAAAGAGCTCAGTGGAGATGACAGGGATTGAACCTGCGACCTGATGACTGCCAGCCATCCGCTCTCCCAGCTGAGCTACACCCCCACTCAGCCCTCTAACGTCGCGACCTTTGAATCGCATGACTCACTATTTAATCTGAGCTTAATTCAGAGGCAAGTCTTATTTCCTCTTGAAATTTCAGTACTTTCAGAAGTTAATGGGCGCCTGCATCCCAAGGAGAATACATGCGCCAACTAGCTAAGTTTTTAAGCATCCCGCTTTGCATTTTTTGTTTCACTCAGAACGCTTCGGCCAAAGACATGGTGAACCGTCTTGGCATCGGCGTAAAAAATGAAACGTCGATCGATTTGCCTTCTTTGTCGGTGAATTATTATCCAACCTCTGAGATTGGCCTGACGGGCGGACTCGGCATCGACACCGAAAAAAATGGCTCCCGATTCTCTTTTAGCGGTGGCGTTCGTCGCATCGTTTTCAAGGAAGATAATCTAAACTTTTTTATGGGTGGTGAGCTCGGATTGATCAACCGCGAAATTGCTGGAGTGAAAGACTCTGGCTTTTTTATCAGCGGTTTGTTTGGTGCGGAATTCTTTTTGCCGGGACTTGAGAATCTGAGCTTTTCGATGCAGGGCGGGGTCGGCGTGGTTTCTTTAAAGGACGTTCGTTTCCGAACCGTGGCCGATGCGCCTCTAGCCGCAGCTGTGACCTTTTACTTTTAGGAGAATGAAAATGAAAAAAATTATATCAACAGACAAAGCACCAAAAGCAATCGGGCCTTATTCCCAGGCCGTTCAACTGGGCGATTTTTTGTTCTGTTCCGGACAGATTCCGATCGATCCGAAAACGAACGAAGTGTTTACCGGAGATATCAAAACGCAGACCGAAATGGTTATGAAAAACATCGAAGGCGTTTTGGCCGCTGCAGATCTGAACTTTTCGAACGTGGTTAAAACGACGATTTTCCTCTCCAGCATGAATGATTTCACAACCGTAAACGAAGTTTACGCAAAGAGTTTTCCGGGCAGTCCGCCGGCACGCTCGACCGTCGCCGTCGCGGGTTTGCCAAAAGGTGTGAACGTTGAGATAGAGGTTTTAGCACATCGCTAATTCGGTCATAAAAACCCTTTTTCTGAGGATCATCCGGAAGAAGAGCGCTTGGGCCTTGCTTGTATTGCTGCTTGCGTTCGCTTTTCGCTTTGCCTCAGAATACCGGGCAGTTACTCGCGAACCCGTCTTGTCTTGGACTCAAAGCCACGTCGCCGACTGCGCGGTCGTGCTGACCGGAGGCGCGGGCAGGGTCCGCGAAGGCTTCGATCTCCTAGCGAATCAAAACGTAAAAAAATTAATTATCTCCGGAGTGAATCCCGGATCACGACTGCGCGAAATTATGCCGGTCTGGAGTTTCTACGGCTCGTTGAAAGAAGACGACGTCGTTCTTGAGCGCAGATCGGAAACCACTTACGGCAATGCTCAGCAGAGCTTGTCCATCGTCGAGGCCCTCCGCTGCCGCGACATCGTCTTGGTAACTTCAAGATTGCATATGCACAGATCTTACCGGACCTTTCGCGGGGCTTACCCGGAAAATATTGAAATTGTCCGCCACGCCGTGGTCCCCAGACGCTATGAAATCGGCGTTATGGAGGCTTCGCTCGAAGCGCTCAAGTCTTTGTTTTACTCGCTTTGGGCTTACTAAAGGACCTTTGTCCGATCTAACTTTCCGAAGTCTTTCCGATAAGAAAGCATGACACTTTGGATGCGTATTGACGCCCGTATTTGCACATGGGGCCGGACAATTACAAAAAATATTGAATACACGACTCGCGTTTTGTTGATGGTTTATTTATCCATCCGGGCGACTATCTTGGATCAAGCGCAAGGTATGCGTACCATCGTTAGCGTGATCTCTGCGCAAATTTATTTTACGGGCTGGCAGGCGCTGCCGTTGATTTCTGTTTTGGCACTGGCTACCGGAAGCGTTTTAGTTTTGCAATCGATGGCGAATTTGAGTTTGCTCGGCGGAACGCAGCTGATCGGAAACTTTCTAATCGTTATGATCGTCCGTGAAGCGGGCCCTTTGTTAGTCGCACTGGTCGTGATCGCACGCTCTGGCACCGCGGTCGCGAGCGAAGTCGGCAACATGCGCGCCAACCGCGAAATCGAAGCGCTTGAAAGCATGGGCATCAATCCACTGAGCTATATCGTGTTTCCACGAGTCATCGGCGGCATCATCAGCGTTCTCTGTTTGGCTTTCTTTTTTAACGTCATCGCATTGATCGGTGGTTTCGCGGTCACCAAACTTCTGCAAGACATGCCGTTTTCATTTTATCTGGATTCGCTCGCACGCGGGTTCGCACGGGAAGACTTTCTAATCTTCCTCGCGAAAAACGGTTTTAGCGGGATGATTATCTTTGTCGTTTGTTGCTACCAAGGCCTGCTAGTTAAGAAGAGTCCGCACGAAGTTCCTCAGGTTACGACCCAGGCGGTTGTGAACAGCGTAATCTACGTGACCGTGTTTAACATGACCGTAACGGCTTTGTTTTACTTAAAGCAATTGCAAGACTTAGGAGTCGTGTGATGGAAATACCAAAAATTGATAGCATCCAGTTTCAATGGCTTTCTTTCAGCCACGACGGACATGATCCTCTTCTGAAAAATGTCGACTTTGATTTTCCGATGAATGAAGTTTTGTGGATTAAAGGCGCTGAAGGGCAAGGAAAGTCTACGTTGTTGCAGGTCCTTGCAGGCTTAGAAACTCCGCAATCAGGGAAGTTCAACATCAATGGTGAAAATGTTTTGGATATGTCGTTTGAAGAATTTTTGCCGTTCCGCTTAGCGATGGGATACACCTTCGACTACGGTGGACTCATCAGCAACCGTACGGTCTTTGAAAACTTGATTCTGCCGCTAGCTTACCATAAATTAATGCCGCATGCTGAAGCCCGCGACCGCGTTGACGAAATCATTCGTCGTTTCGACATCCACAAGTTTGCCGACGAACTTCCGGCGCATATTCCGGGGCGAGTGCGCAAATTGACCTGCCTACTGCGAGCGCTTGCAATGCAGCCACAAGTTTTACTGATGGATGACCCCTCAGTGGGACTCGGCCAAGATACGCTAAACACTTTCGTCGATTACATCCACGAAATGCAAAAGCTTGGTCACGTAAGACACATTTTCATGAGCTCTTACGATCAAAAATACATGGACATGTTCAACCATCGAATCATTCACGTGGATGCCGGACAGTTGTACCTACAAGACGTGGCCACCGAAAAAAAGGTGATGCACTTATGAGAATTCATAAATTTAACAAATACGAGCGTGTTGCCGGTATGTTCGTAATTTTGACGGTCGGCGGAATTATCCTGACCGCAGTCAGCGTTGCAATCAAGCAAGGCTGGTTCGAGACTAAGTCTTATTATGCGACAAGCTTCACGAGTGCCGAGGGTGTTCATCCCGGGACCGTGGTGCAAATGGCCGGCCTCCGCGCGGGATCCGTTGAAGACGTGGAGCTCCAACCGGACAATTCGATCCGGGTTAGCTTTTACGTTCTCGGAAAGTTTCAACCGCGAATCAAAGAAGACAGTACCGCGCAGTTAATTCGTCCGTTCATCATCGGGGACCGTGTTTTGGACGTGACGGTCGGCACAGAGACTTCGCCAGAACTAAAACAGGGCCGAACTTTGGCTTCTCACGAAACGATGGACATCATGTCATTGCTGAGTGGTAAATCGCTGAGCGCTCATCTAGAAAAAGTCAGCGTCACGCTTGAAAATCTATCGCAAATGATTGGCGCATTGACCAGTCGCGACCGGACGCAGTCTTTGGTTCGTATTTTCGACCGTCTGGATCCGTTGTTAGGTAATGTCGATGGAATGGTGACGGAAATGACGAAGCTCAGTCGCCAGGCAACTTACAAAGGTAATTTGCAGACGGTCGTTGCAAATTTAGCCGTGACGACTCAAGAGTTAAATAATGTTCTGCCGGAACTGAATCGCCAAAATCCGCACCTCGCGAAAGACCTCAGTGAAATGACCAAAAATTTAGCGATCCTGACCAATGACTTCAAAGTATTAGGACCTGCGCTGACCGCCATCGGACCTGATCTGCCACAAACGACTCGCAAGGCGGTGGAAGCGCTGAACGAAACTCTGATTATGATGAAAGCCATGCAGAAAAGCTTTTTGATCCGTGGCAACATCCGTGAGGTTCGTGAAGAAGAAGCGGCCAAAGAACGCTTTCCCGCAAGCAAAACAGAAGTCCAAGGTACAAAATAAGTTGTCATCCCCACAGCCGAGGGTGAAACTAGTCGCATGTTAGTGCGCGATTTCTTCAGTCACTTCATTTTTTCGAAACGGGCCGGCGCGCTGGTTCGTCGCCTGGCATGGTTGTCGGTCGGCGCCATTGCTTTGAGCGTGACCGCATTTTTGATCGTTATTTTCGTCATGAACGGAATGAATGCGAGCATCCACAAACGGATTCTTTCGTTAGAGCCCCATCTTTACGTCACGGTGAACGGGGTGACGAAAGGTTCGCTGCTCGAGCTTCATCCGGTGTATCAGCGGCTTCAGGAATTTACCGAGAATAAATCCTACGTTTACGAAAGTCAGGACGTCATCGTTCGCACCATGGATGGACAATTTCATGGCGCAATCGCGCGCGGGGTCAGCAAAGAAAGCTTGGCTTTCATGATTTCTGAAATAAAAAAACTCGACGAGAAAAAACGTCATGATTCGGTGGACATGTGGGCGGCCGAAGACATCCCGGGCAAAGGCGAAGTTGTCGTCGGCGTCGATCTTGCGCGCAATCTGGGAGTCTTCGAAGGCGATTATTTGACGATCGTTCCACCAGAGGGACTTTTATTGCCACCGGGAGAAACTCCTAAATTTGAAAAAGTGCGGGTCAGTAAAATCATCGCGACTAATTTAGCGGACTTAGATTCGCAATTCGTTTTTTACCAGCGCGGCATGACGCTGAATACGCTTTCGGGTGCGAGCCGCAAAGTGGGCATCGAAGTCTGGACGCCCGAGGGTAAGAATCTGAATGATCTAAAAAAGGAAACCGAAAAGTTTAGCGACGTGCTTGCGGAAACTTGGATGGATCGCAATTCGGTCCTGTTTTTTGCACTGAAGCTTGAAAAGACCGTGATGGGTTCTTTCTTAGCGCTCGCCGGATTAATCGCGAGCAGTTCGATCTTATCGGTGTTGGCACTTTTGATGTCGCAGAAAAGACGCGACATCGCGATCTTAAAGACGCTCGGTCTTTCGGATAAAAAAACGGTCACCATTTTTACGCAAATGGGCTTGTTGCTCGCTTGTTTTGGATTGGTCCCTGGAGTGGTGTTCGGAACCGCG
>JACMRP010000350.1 GCA_014376325.1 Pseudobdellovibrionaceae bacterium | reverse complement strand
TTGATGTTCTTCGCACGCAGACCGGCGCATTAGGACTTAAATCCAGTTCTAATTTGGAACTAGAAGGTTCTCTTGGCGAAGTGGTCTAGGCGCAGGATGATTTCCTCTATCTAAGGGGGGAACTATGAATGCGACTTTGTTACTGCCGTTCTTTGCGGCCCTGTTACTGATCACGTCCGTGAGTAGCGCAGAATCTATTGTTAATGTACAAAAGCTAAACCTAAAATTGGATAGAACCAATGCGGGCTGGGTTGCGAAAGACAACTGGCTAAATAATCTGTCAAAAGCCGAAATTAAAAGAATGATGGGTTTGAAAAACACTCCCACGGATGACGTTGAATTCGTTGCTCCGAAAAATATGAAAGCTTTAGCACTTCCCTCTTCTGTCGATTGGCGTAATAAAGACGGCAAGAACTGGGTGTCACCGATCTTGAATCAAGGAAACTGCGGCAGCTGCGTTGCCTTCGCCGCAATCGGGGTTCTTGAAACTCAATTTAATATTGCTTCGGTCCTTCCGAGCTTGAATTTACGATTATCAACACAAAATCTTTTTGCATGTGGCGGCGGATCTTGCGACTACGGCTGGTTTCCGCAGTCAGCGGCCTCTATGTTGATGAAAAGGGGCGTAACCGATGAAGCTTGCATGCCTTACCTTTCAGGCGCAACCGGCAAAGACGTTGCTTGCGAAGCTAAGTGCGCGGACTCTTCTCAGCGAACGGTTCGTATTTCGAACTACCAAACACCTTCAATGACCGTGATGGACGTTGATTCGGTGAAAAGTGCTTTGCAAAACGGACCGGTCATGACGACGTTGTCAGTTTATTCTGACTTCATCACGTACTCTGGTGGCGTTTACAAACACACGTCGGGCGAAATGCTCGGTGGACATGCGATATCGATCATTGGTTATGACGACTCGACTCAGTCTTACATCATCCGTAACAGCTGGGGACAAGACTGGGGCGAACAAGGATTCGGTCGAGTTGCTTACACCGACACTTCCGGCGTCGGCAGATCTACTTGGGGATTCGACGTTCCGGCAATGGGCGGAGCCATCTCGGTAATGAACCCACGTGATTATTCTTACGTAACGGGCGCGGTTGATTTTAGCGGACTTTCTTCATTCGGCAATACGGACAGCCTGAACTACAGTGTCTTTGATAAAGACAACAAAGCGATCTGGGCCGGAGTATGTCAAGGCAGCGAATGCACCGCTAACTTCGACAGCACAAAATTTACTGATGGACGCTACGAAATTCAAGTTCGCGCAAACTCTGCGCACGGTGATCAATTGGGAGTTTCTTCTCGCCAGTTTTTCTACATCGTGAATCAGGCGCCGCAACTGCAGCTTTCGTTCGCCGGCAAAAACGTTGATTTAAATAGCCCGGTCAAAGAAAGAATTGAATTTGACGTCACGGCAGCTTCTTCAAGTGTTCCGATGAGTTCTTTGGAATTCCATTTTAAAGACGCAGTCGGAAAAGAAACGACACGCAAAGCGGACGTTGTCTTGAACAGCATGACTCTTGGCTGGAGAACTCCGGCTGTTCCAAACGGAGTTTACGACGTTTGGATGGTTGGCCGCGTAAAGAGCAATAGCATTGACGCCTTTGTTGAGTCCCAACACATGAATTTAACTGTTCAGAACTAAGTCTAACAAAGTTAAAACTCAAAAAGGGAAGCTTCACAGCTTCCCTTTTTTTATGTTATCTTGGCCTTCATTCTTTCCGGGAGGAAGCCATGGTTCAAATGTTTGCTAATTACGAAGGCGAAAAACACTGTGAAGTAATTCATGGTCCTTCTAAATCAAAAATCGGAACTGACGCCCCGAAAGACAATAACGGAAAAGGCGAACTGTTTTCACCAACCGATCTATTAGGGGCGGCCCTAGGAACATGCATGTTAACAACTATGGCTATCATGGGAGAAAAAGAAGGACTCCAAATTAAGGGTTCTCACTGCACCGTCGAAAAAGAAATGATTGCGAATCCTCGACGCATTGGCAAGCTGATCGTGCAACTTCATTTGCCGAGCGCCATTGAAATTGCAGATCGAAGTAAGTTAGAGAGTTGGGCAAAAAACTGTCCGGTCACAAAAAGTCTCCATCCCGAACTGGAAATCCCAATTCAGTTCTTTTACGATGTATAAATAGTCACTTGTTAGCGAAGTTTTTTTGTTATAGCGTTTTGTTTATGAAAACACTCATTGCTACAACAATCGTAACTATCGCCCTTTGCTCTGCTTGTGCCAGCAAAGATACATCAACCACGACCGTTGCCCAAGAAGGCAATCCAGCTCCGGTAGAATCGCAAGGTCCTACATCTGCGGAAGCCGTCTTCACGGCAGCTAAAAAACAAAAAGCGAAAGGCACAATTCACTTCATGCAAGTGGGTGATTCCGTGAACGTCAAAGGAACATTAACTGGTTTGAAACCGGGTAAACATGGCTTTCATATTCACGAAAAAGGTGATTGCAGTGTTGATGGTTTCGCAAGTGCAGGCGGCCACTTCAATCCGATGAACGAGTCCCATGGCGCGGCCGATGCATCCGTAAAACATGCGGGCGATATGGGTAACATTACCGCAGATAAAAAAGGCAATGCTACATACAAAATGGAGTTGAAAGGCATGAAGGTCAGCGGCGCGATGGGAATCATCGGTAAAGCCGTGATCATTCACGACAAACCAGATGACTTAAAAACCCAGCCAGCCGGGGATGCCGGTGGCCGTGTTGCCTGTTCGGTCATTGAAGCAAAATAATTAATCGACGACGTGCGGGAGTGGGTCTAACTTAGTTTCTTTAGACCCATCCCAGTGTTGCTGTTGCTGAATATTCAGCGATTGCGGATTGAAATCCAAAAAGAACCAAGCCATTAAATTATCAGGGTAACGTGCAGTAAAATTACCCTGCTTATCGTAATCCCCCAACCAAGTCTTTCCGATATACACGATACCGTACTTACCTTGAACGGGAACCGACACTTGGTTTTGAGCTGGGACTCGCTGATCAGTCGGCGGAGTCACCTTAGTGGCGCAAGATACTAAAAAAAGAAAAGCAGTAAGACAAAACACGAATCATACATAAACCCCCGTATCGTTTAATTCTAAACGAGCAAGGCTCTAATTACATCCGCCGATGCTCTAGTTCACTGCCCTGACTTTTTGGAATATTGTCCCGAAGATGCTTTCGCCTTTTGCGTTCAGCATTTTCATTTCGACAGTGTCTCCGACTTTCATGAACGGCGTGGTGATTTTGCCTTCGTTGATTTGTTCGAGCGTTCGTTTTTCGGCCAAGCAACTAGACCCCATCGCTGGGTCTTCGTTCGAAACTGTGCCGCTTCCGATAATGGAAGCTGCGGCTAAGTTACGGGTGCGGGCCGCGTGCGCGATCAGCTGCCCGAAGTGAAAGTGCATCGCACCAGCGCTCGCTTTGCCGAAAAACTGTCCGTTATAGTTTACCGTTAACGGCAAATGAATACGACCGTCTCTCCAGTCGTTACCGAGCTCATCGGCGGTCACCACGAAAGGAGAAAGAGCAGATGACGGTTTGCTCTGAAAGAAACCGAAGCCTTGTCCAAGTTCTGCCGGAATTAGACCGCGCAACGAAACATCGTTGATCATGACGAACAGTCGAATTTTTTTAAGCGCGTCTTCGGGGGTAGTACCCATCGGAACGTAATCAGTAATGACGCCTACTTCACCTTCAAAATCAGTTCCGTGAGCGAAATCAACCTGTGGAATATCTTCCGTCGGCGCTAAGAACTGTCCGCACTCACCTTGATAAATCAGCGGCACGGTCATGAGCGTTTCTGGTAATTCTGCGTTGCGGGCTTTTCTGACAAGTTTGATATGATGAATGAATGCAGATCCGTCGGCAAATAACCAAGATCTTGGCAAGGCCGAATGCAGTTCAGATTCTTTTACGTCGAAAATACCGGGAGCTTTTCCGGTATTAAGATCTTCCGATAACTTCAAAAGTTCTTTTTCAACGGCGGACCAATTTTCTAAAGCCTCGCGGAGTGAAGGCGCAATGGACGATGCCTTCACGGCTTTTCGATTGTCACGACTGACGACAATCAGTTCCCCATCTAATGACTTTAGCGATTTTAGAGAACCTAATTTCATTAATTATTTCCTAGTCAAATGTGATCAGGAGATTCGCACCGACGGCGCGACCATCCTTGAAACTGTCGTTTACTTTAGCAAGTGCTTCGTAATAAACGTCGATACCAAAGTTAGGAGCGAACTTGAAGGTTCCGCCGATAACCAAAGGCATCGCGCCCTTTTTGTCCACCGAAGTTGGGCAGGCAACGCCGCTGCAATCACCGGACGCGATCAATGATAAATTCACGCCTCCGTAGACTCCGCCGAACTCATTGAACTTCCAAAGTAAGGTCAATGGTATGTCGAAATAATTGAAGGTGTACTTCGTGTCCGAAGCAGCACCTTTTACCGTGATGGGTCGTTGGGTGTATAAAAAACCGGTTCTAAACAAAATAGGTTCGGTAATTAAAAAAGCTCCGACCAGGCCGAACTGCATTGCCATTTCGGTATTGGTCGATACTCCGGCAGTTTCGGAAGAGGCCGACTGCTGTCGTACGCCTACTTCTAAACCCATATACTGAGCCGACGAGTTAATGGAAATTAAGGTCATAACGGTCGTAAGAACTAGTGCAATTTTTTGAAACATGCTCACCTCTGCAAGCATTCTTTCATAAAAGTTTTCATTTTAAAACTTTTTATCAAAAGCCCACAGCGGACTTAACGCTAGCTGGTTCAATCCTTGAATTTGACTCACCTCTGCATGTTCGAAGCCTAAATGATGAGCGGTGATCGTGCCTCTTGTGGCTAACGCCACGATAAAGATCGGCAATATAAGCCCCATGAAGACATCACGGGCCAAATTTTCTTGCCCGGGCGGGACGTCCACCGTATGCAATTGAACGCGGAATAAAATAAACACGCTGCGGAAAACCCAGAGCAACAG
>JACMRP010000349.1 GCA_014376325.1 Pseudobdellovibrionaceae bacterium | reverse complement strand
GCGGGCAAATTTCAAAAGATCGTCGTTATTTTGTTTTTCTTGGCGAAAATCATTCGACGGAAATGCCAGAATGACAAAGCCGCGGTTTGCATATTTTTTAAAAATCTCTTCGAGCTCTTTAAATTGCGGAGTGAAGCCGCATTCGGAGGCGGTATTGACGACAAGCGCCACCTTGCCACGAAACTGCGAGAAGTGAATTTTTTTTCCGTAAACATCTGTCGCTGAAAGATCGTAAAAACTTTTTTCCGAAGCGGGGACGGGGTTATTTGCAAAACTGTTTTGGCCGATAAATCCGGCAAGGAAAACGGCAGCGAAGAATAGAAAAAACCGTTTCATTTTTAGAACCGCCTAGTACTTTAAGCATTTGCGCTAAATAGTGAAAAATCAACCGAAAATCACGAACAGCGAGCCTAGTAAAGTCAGTGCTCCGCCGATCAGTTTCCAAACTCCCGGAGTGACTCCCGTAGAAACCGCATCCCACACTAGACCCGCACAGATCTGCGCCGTGATTACAAGAATAAAACTTTTTGCAGAGCCGATGGACTGAATTGACCAAGGCAAACCCAAAACCAAACAGAACCCACAGACGCCCGGTATAAGGTACCACCATGAAGGTGCTACTACTTGCGATCGCGGACGTAAAAACTCTGGAAACCATTCTGGATTCCATCTTAAAATGCCGTAAAAAAGTGCACTTACTGCGAACAGAATCCCCGCATTCAGCAAAACCGCAGCGCCGAGTCCCCAGTGGGCTCCGATCTGTCGGTTCAGTCCGCCTTGAAGCACAATCAAAATTCCGAGCGTGAGAGGAAGTCCGTAGTAAAATACCATCATAAACAACTTAACAGTCTTTGACTTTGCTCTCTAGGAATTTTTTAATCTGTATATGGATTTAAAGACTTCCGTTTTGATTGTTTCCGCTCACGGGCGAGGACACTGGCTTGCTGCTGAACTGCACCGCGAGGCTATTCCGGTCGTGTTGATCGACGTATCACCAAAACTGGGAGTGTGGCCGCCGGAGGATTTAGAAGGTCCTTTTGGTTTTTTTAAACCAGATGAACTAACGGGTTCGCAGAGCGACCGAGTTTTTTCTGAAGATTCTTTTGAATCTTTAGATCGGGGATTCACGGCTTGGTTGTCCGAAGGCCCCGTCGAAATGAAAAGTTCAACGACGCAGTACCGGCTCGAAAAATTAGGACAGAGCAAAGAAGTTTACGAAACTTTGATCAGCAGCAAACTTTCTGGAAAAAATGTTCCCGCCGTGCAAAAATTCGCGGCTGATAATTTTGAACGCTCTTGGTTGCTGCATTTAGCGCATCAGTTTGCTTCGACGACCTACGTACCGAACGCACGGGCAAGTCTTTCCGGCAAGGCGCTCCGTTTGATGAACCCGTTTTTTGTCCGGCAAGCGACTCGAGCGGGCCAACAAAAGATGAATGCGTGGTTATCCAGTAAGGGCGTCGAGGTCATGCAGAAGACGGACATCTTAGATCTCTCTTTTCAGAATAAAAAAAATATTTCTGGTGTAGAGCTCCAAGGCGAAACGTCCGGCGTAATGCATCTTCAGCAAATCGTCTGGATGCTGACGAGCGAAGAAACTTACTTCGCGAGTCCGAAAGTCGCGAAGTATCTTTTCCCGGAAGGGGAGCTCGAGCCCGAATGGTGCTGGGTGCGCTACCGTTTAAATCTGGAAGCCTGCCAAGAGCGAAACAGTTTGCCGCTGCATTTATTGGTGACCGAAAATGTCGCCGGTCCGTGGACGCATCAAAACATGATGGTCCTGCAGCGGACGGCCTTAGAGGGCCATTTCGATGCGTGGATTCGTATTCCCAATGTGCAACGATTTAACAAAGAGTATCTCCGTATTCGCGGAGATAAAGTTTTAGAAATAATTAGTGGGCGCATGCCGTTGGCAATGCCGACGATCCAAACTTTCCCGCAGGAATTTTACTACACCTATTCACAAATTGGTCCGGCGGCTCTTCCGGTCTTTGCCGAAAATTTAGAATCGCGCCGTCACAAGGTGAACTTTAATAATCTTCACAAGGACGGCTCCGAGATTTGGACCAACTATTCTTGGGAAGATCAGTTTGAAAATCAAACGGAGATACGTGATTCACTATTGAAGTGGTGGAAAATGTTACAGCTTCGAAAGGAAAAAGAACGACGTGATTGAACGCTACACTCGCCCAGAAATGGGCATTATTTGGGATCCGGATCACCGCTTCGGTAAAATGCTGGAGGTCGAAATAGCTTTGGCCCAAATCCAAGCACAAATGGGTATGATACCGAAAGCCGCGGCGAAGGCCATTGCGGAAAAGGGTCGATTCAATGCCAAAAGAATTTCCGAAATAGAAAAACAGACTAAGCATGACGTCATCGCTTTCGTTTCTAATGTAGCCGAAAATGTCGGTCCCCACGGAAAATACATTCACTTCGGTTTGACCAGCTCGGACGTTTTGGACACGGCCTTCAGTCTTCAGGTTCGTGAAGCCGGCGAGGTTTTAAAAGAATCGATGGATCAGCTTGAAAAAGCTTTGATTACGATCGCAAAGAAACACCAAGACACACTCTGCGCAGGACGCACCCACGGCATGTTTGCGGAACCAACGACGTTTGGCTTCAAGATGCTGGGTTACCTTGCAGAGCTTCGTCGAAATCAAGAACGGGTTGCGAAAGCGCTCAACCAAATGGCTATTTGCAAATTAAGTGGCGCCGTCGGCACATATTCAAGCATGGACGTTGAAGTTGAAACCCGAGTTGCCAAAAAATTGAAACTAACTTCAGAAACTATCGCGACCCAAGTTGTCCCGCGGGACCGTCATGCCGAGATGATTTTAAGCCTTGCGATGTTGATGGGCGGAATTGAGCGCCTGGCCGTCGAGCTTCGTCATTTGCAACGAAGTGAAGTCGCGGAAGTCACCGAAGGATTCAGCAAGGGCCAAAAGGGTTCTTCCGCGATGCCTCACAAAAAAAATCCGATCAGCGCTGAAAACGTGACGGGATTAGCCCGTCTCGTAAAAGGTTATGCCTTTACCGCGATGGAAAATATTCCTTTGTGGCATGAACGCGATATTAGTCATTCATCTGCGGAACGAGTCATCTTTCCGGATGCGTTTATCGCAACCGACTACGCAGTTTCACGAATGGCGTCTTTGTTAAATAATTTGGAAGTGAACAAGCGTCGCATGTTAGACAATATCGAAAGTTCGCAAGGCACGTTATTTAGTTCGCACGTATTGCTGGCCTTGGTCGCGAAGGGTCTTAGCCGAGAGGACGCTTACGTCCACGTTCAGCGTTTGAGCCATAGCCTAGGCCGCGGCGATCAGTTGCGGGATAAAATCTTGGCTGATTCTGAAGTCAGCCAATTTCTGAAAGCCAAAGAAGTGGATGAAATATTCAGCGGCAGAAAACACAAAAAATCAATTCAAGCCGTGATGAAAAGGGGACTCTAGTGTCCAGCTGGAAGTTTCTAAAAGCCGGGGATATTGTAGACGTCGTTTCGCCCGGCTTCGCGTCGACCAAAGAAGAAGTTGAAGCGGCCAGGAATTTTTTGCTGAAGTGGAACTTGGTTCCTCGAATTCCGAAGAATCTAATTCAAAAACATTTTCTTCATTCAAACTCCGACGAGAAACGCTTCGGCTTTTTGCGCGAAGCGATTTTGGCAAAAGACTCAAAAATTGTGTGGTGTCTGCGCGGCGGCTACGGATCGAACCGGTTGTTGCCGGGCCTTGATAAATTAAAACCAAAAACGCAAAAACTTTTAGTCGGGATCAGCGATATTACGTCACTGCACGTTTATTTCGAGCAGAAATGGAACTGGCCAACTTTGCACGCTTCCCTGTTGGACCGCATGGGCAGCGGAAAGGTTCCGCCGAAGATCGAAAAAGAAACAATGGATCTGCTCTTCGGCCGATCGCAAGAAATTGAATTTAAAAAATTAAAACCCATGAACGCGTCCGCGAAGAATCTTAAAAGCATTCGCTCTAGTGTCGTCGGCGGAAATCTGATCGTACTGCAAAGCACCCTCGGAACCCCGTACCAAGTAAACACGGATGGTAAAATATTATTTATCGAAGATCTTGGTGAGCGCGGGTACCGTGTTGATCGGGTTCTGGAACATTTTTATCAGGCTGGTTTATTTAAAAAATGCAAAGCGCTCATCATCGGGGAATTTCTGGGCGGCAAAGAAGAAAGCGGCAAGATATTGTGGCCGCAAGTTTTCAAGAGCTGGGCCGATCGATTGGATATTCCTGTGTTCAGTGGGATGGAAGCCGGTCACGGCATTATTCAGCGCCCGGTTCCACTGATGACGAAAGCCGTTTTGACCGGGGGATCCCGCGGTCACCTAGTCATCTCTGCTGAAGGGAGCCATACGTGAAGTTTTCAGTTTTAGAAAAAAATCTTGTAGAACAATTAAAAAATAGAATCAGCGACACGACCCCGGGGGTTGTGGTCCGCGCCTATCAGGGTGGAAGAATGATCTGCGACGTGAGTGTCGGCACTACGTACGCGTATTACGATCTTGCAAGCTTAACGAAGGCGATATTCACCGTGCAGGCAATGATGGTCGCCTTCGAATTGGGTCGCTGGAACCTGGATACTCGCGTGCAAGATCACCTATCGTGGTTTCCGCACCCGAACGTTCGCGTTCAGGATTTACTGACTCATTCCTCTGGGCTGGTCTGGTGGTTACCGTTCTATAAAGACGTGGACCCCTCGATGAGTTATGAACAGCGTCGCGAAAAACTAAAAGCGACCATCGCTGGATTAGATCTTTCGGACAGCCCTAACAGCGTTTACTCGGACGTCGGATTTTTACTGCTCGGATTTTTAGTGGAAGAGTACCACAAAGATTCGTTGCTCAATGTTTGGGAAAATATCAAAAATAAATTTTATACGGGCACGACCTTGGAGTTTCATGACAAAAATATTCCAAAGCACCGCGCTTCGCTTTACGCGCCGACTGAAGAATGCCCTTGGCGCAAAAAGTTATTGGTCGGCGAAGTGCACGATGAAAACTGTTGGGCGCTCGGCGGGGTCTCTAGTCACGCGGGACTTTTTGGAAGTTTGGACGACGTTTCTTGGGCTTTACTGAATGTAAGATCGCAGCTTTTAGGCATTGCTCGATACGCCGTCAAACAGAAGACGGCAAAGCTTTTTGCGTCGCGTGCGCGTCCGCAAGGCCTTGGTGATTGGGCGCTCGGTTATATGATGCCGACGCCGGGCTCTGCCAGTTGTGGCAATCAATTTTCATTAAGCTCCATCGGGCACACGGGCTTTACCGGAACGTCGATGTGGTACGATCCGAAGGCCGATTTTGGAGTCGTCATTTTGTCCAACCGGCTGCTTTACGGACGCGAAAATAAAAACTTCGCGCATCTTAGACCCGAAATTCATAATTGGATCGTCGAAGGATTCAGAAAGAGTGCCGTATGAGCAGTGCATTTAAGATTCAGTCTGGTGGGCATATTCATCTTTTGGGGATTTGCGGAACCGCGATGGCGAGTCTTGCGGGGTTATTGAAGGACCGCGGTTTTGAAATTACCGGGAGTGATTCTAATCCTTACCCTCCGATGTCGACGCAACTGGAGTCCCTGGGCATCCAAATCCTGAAAGGTTATAAAGCTTCTAACCTGCAACCGAAACCGGATTTCATCATCGTCGGCAACGTTATTTCGGCCGGCAACGAAGAAGCGCAAGAGATGGTTAAATTAGGCATCCCGTTTACATCGCTTCCGAAAGCGATGGGTGAATTTATTATCGCGGACAAAGAGTGCATCAACATTTCTGGCACTCACGGCAAAACGACGGCGACGTCACTGATGAGTTGGATCGCCGAAGTTTGCGGCGAAAAGCCAGGATTTTTAATCGGCGGAATTCCTAAAAATTTCGCGCAGTCTTTTCGTAATCCTGAAAAAAAATTCTTCATTATCGAAGGGGACGAATACGATACCGCCTACTTCGACAAGGTCCCAAAGTTTATCCATTATAAACCGAAGCACGTGATCCTGACGTCCGTCGAATTTGATCACGCGGATATTTATAAAGATCTGGATGCGGTGAAGGCCGCCTTTAGAACTTTGATCCACATGACCCCGGCCGACGGCACGCTGATCGCCTGCGCGGACGACAAAAACGTGATGGAACTTTACAAAGAATCCAAATGCAAAAATTCGTTCACCTACGGAATCAAGGGCGGCGACTTCAAGACAACAATAACGAAAGAATCTGCAGACGGCATCGAATTTAAAATACAGTTTAAAGGCGAAGTTTTAGGCCCCTACCTCGTGCAGATGAGCGGCGAGTACAATATTTTGAATGCGACCGCGGTCGTGGCCCTTTCGCATGTTCTAGGATTTGCTCCCGAGAAAATCAAAGAAGCCTTAAGAACATTTCAAGGAGTTAAACGCCGCCAAGAAATACTTGGGGAGCCAAACGGAATTTTAGTAATCGAAGATTTTGCGCATCACCCGACGGCCGTCCGTGAAACAGTGAAGGGCATTCAAAAAAAGTATCCGGAGCGTAAAGTATTTTCGATTTTTGAACCGAGATCCGCGACGTCCCGCCGTAAAATCTTTCAGCAAGATTATGTCGAAGCGTTCAGAGGTGCTCATGAGGTGATGCTCGCGCAGGCTTTTGATCAGGCGAAGATCAGCAACGAAGATCGATTCTCTAGCGAAGAGTTGGTCGCGGATCTGCAAAAGTCCAACGTGAAGGCCGGAGTTTTTGAGACTGCGGACAGTATCGTCGCGGCCCTAAAGGCCCGCGCGAAACGTGGCGACGTCGTGTTAATCATGAGTAACGGTGGCTTCGACGGGATCTACGGCAAGCTTCTGAAAGCGCTGCAGTAATGCATCGCATCTTTGTTGTATCTTTTGGGGGCCCTGGCTAAGTCTTTTTACTTATGACAAATACCGAAAATCTGACCCCGCTCATGAAGCAATATTGGGACATCAAATCGCTCCACGAAGACAAAGTCTTGATGTTTCGGATGGGCGATTTTTTCGAGATGTTCTACGACGATGCGGTCAAGGCCGCGCCGATTTTAGGAATCGCGCTCACGCAAAGAAATAAAAAATCTCAGGATGAAACCCCGATGTGTGGGATGCCTCATCATTCGGTCGCGGGACCCATCAACAAACTTTTAGCGCATGGATTAAAAGTCGCAATCTGCGATCAGATCGAAGATCCAAAACTCGCGAAGGGTTTAGTCAAACGCGCGGTGACCCGCATTCTGACTCCGGGCATGGTTTACGATTCGGATACACTCGACGGGACAATGGCTCATTACCTCGTTAGCTTCGACAAAGATTCCATGAGTTTTCTTGATACGACCACGGGCGAAGCGTTTTACGTCGTTGGTGGCGACGCAACTACTTATCAAAGATTTTTAGAAATTCTTCCGGTGGCGGAGATCGTGCTGTCGACCGAGCAAAAGATGCTCTTTGAAAATAATAAAGTGTTGGTAAGCGTCCACGACAAGTTGCTTTCAGCAGACCATCCTTTGTTGCAACCAAAAGCGCCGGCATCTTCAGCAAGACTTCTGAGCTACGTGCAGAGTCTCGGTGGGGAAACTGCATTCCAGACGATTTCACCGTTTGCGGAAAAAAACTTTCAACAGCGTCTAGAGCTTACTCCGATAACGTTAAGACATTTAGAAGTCTTCGCGACCTACAGGGGCGAAGGTTTGGGATCGCTCTTCCATGCGGTCAATCGAACTTACACATCTGCGGGCAGCAGGTTATTGCGGCAGTGGCTTAGCTTTCCGCTAACGGATCAGAAAAATATTGAAGCCCGCTACGACAAAATTGATCTGTGGCGCTCGAATCTGACCGAATTGAAGCGCGTTCGCCAGGTGCTATCGCAGATGGGCGATATCGAACGAAGACTTACCAAGATATCGCAACCCCAATGTAACGGTCGCGATCTGCTCGCAATTGCCGGAAGCGTGCGTGCCGGCTTAGCTGCACTCGAAATTGGTCATCAGCTGAAGCCGCTGACCAATTTGCAAACTCGGTCCATCGAAAGTCTGCATAAGATCTCGCAGAAAATCGAAACGACTTTAGTTGAGGACCCGCCACTCGCGATCAAACAGGGTTACATAATACGCCAAGGAGTTTCTGCGGAGCTGGATGAGTTGATTATGTTATCGACCCATTCACAGGGTCTGCT
>JACMRP010000348.1 GCA_014376325.1 Pseudobdellovibrionaceae bacterium | reverse complement strand
GTCGCCGACGTGATGATCGCGGCAGAAAAAGCGGACATCGCTTTACGTGTCATGGTTCAAGTTAGAAATAAGATCGTTGATGCGTATCAAGAAATCATGAAGATGCAGGTTTGAGTTTACTTTTAGTTATAATTTAGGACGGCATAGGAGCTAGCTTGAATAAGATATTTGGCGGAATAGTAGTACAATTTAGAGAGTTCTTTAAGAACTTGGGACCGACCAAGAGACTCTCTATAATTGCCGTTTCCGTGATTGCTTTGATTACTTTATTGACCATGATCTTCATGGCTTCCGGTAAAGATTACGTTCCGTTGTTTTCGAACATTCCGGGCGATCAAATCACCACGATCATGAGTAAACTAACGGAAAAAAATATCCCGTTTACTTTGCGGGACGATGGCAAAACCATTGCGGTGCCTAAAGAGCTTCTGCACTCTACGCAGATGACTTTGATGTCCGAAGTGGGATCACCGAAGATGGGCAACATCGGCTTAGAGATTTTTGAAAAACAAGATTTTGGTATTAACTCTTATGCGCAAAAGATTAATTTCCAACGGGCGCTTCAGGGTGAGCTTATGCGGGCCATCAATACTCTGACTGCAGTTAAACAATCTAAAGTAATATTGGCCCTTCCGGCTAAAAAAACATTTCTCGAAGAGGGCGGAAATGCGACGGCTTCGGTCGTGTTGGAACTCCATCAGGGAAAAGAACTGACCGCCGAACAAATTCGCGGAATTCGATATCTAGTTGCTAATGCGGTCGAGGGTCTTGATGCCGACCGCGTTGCAGTTTTAGACGAGCGTGGCAAAGTCTTGACTCGTAAAAACGACGGGACGACTGCTGGCTCCGACGAACTCATGGACCTTAAACAAAAAGTCGAAGGCGAACTACAAGATCGAATCGAATCCATTCTTTCTAAAGTGGTAGGTCATGCAAAAGTAATTGCTAAAGTCGACGCGACTTTAAATCACCGCATCGTTAGTTCGGTCGAAGAGTCGGTCGATCCTGATAAGACCGCAATCCGAAGTCAGCAAAGTGAAGAAGAATCGCTTGATGGTGCACGAACAAATCCAGCCGGAGTTCCGGGTTCGCGGGCTAATTTGCCCGGCGCCGAAGACGCAGGCCAAATTGGTTTCAAGCAAGATGTTAAAAAAGAAATCAAGACAACCAACTTCGAAGTTCCTAAGACCGTACGCAATGTTCGCGAAGCTGCAGGTAACTTGGAACGTATCAGCGTCGCGGTTGTTGTCGACGGAATCATGCAAACGACGACCAAGGAGGACGGCACTTCAGAATCGAAGTACGCACCAAGAAGCGCAGAGGAACTTGCTAAGTACGAGTCGCTCGTTAAAAACGCGATCGGCTTTAATGCCGCCCGCGGTGATAACGTAAAGATCGAAAATATTCAGTTCCAGGCAGAAGACTTCACGGAGTCCGAAAAGTTACTGACCAGTTTAGAGCGTAAGAAGTTTATCCACGCGTTGTTCAAGTGGGCATTGTTAGGCTTTACGTTAGTTCTGTTCTTCTTCATTGTGGTTAGACCATTTATGCAGTGGATTACCGACAGCTTCCAAGACTCAGTGGAGGAAATGTTGCCTAGAACAATTGAAGAGTTAGAAGAATTGCAATCCGTCGACAGCACGCTTCCGGGTATGTCTTCGGCATTACCGGTCTTGCAGGAATCAATGGATCCTGAAAAAGCCGAAAGTGAACTTCTTAAAGATCGCATCATGGGAATTATGAATTCTGATGAAGAAAAAGCGGGCAGTGCCTTCGGCATGTGGCTCGTCCGAAAGGATGACCGATGAAATTAATGAAAGCTGAAAATGTCGAATACGAACAACTTCGTGGATTCGACAAAGCGGCAATATTAATTAATTATCTGGGCAAGGACGCACTTCGCGTTTTGCTCAAGCGTTTGGACGACGGAGATATTCGTAAGCTCATCAATCAGATGACCAAGTATCGAGTCGTACCAGTGCACGTTACGAAACGTGTGCTTGAAGAGTATTACGAAATGATCAGTGAAACGGAAGATTACATTTTTTCGGAAACAACC
Source organism: Pseudobdellovibrionaceae bacterium (assembly GCA_014376325.1). The sequence continues at coordinate 3,683 of JACMRP010000348.1, read as the reverse complement.
TCGAGCAAAGACGTTATCGTCGATGCGCTCGGCGAAGAGCGCGCCCGTGGTATCTTAGGCGGATTGAACATTACGACCGGTGGCCAGCGTTCGCTTGAAAGTTTAGAGTTAGTTGATGCTAAGTCGCTCGCCAACTTCTTGGTGAACGAGCATCCGCAAACGGTTGCGGTTATCGTTGCCCATTTAGAGCCAGAGAAAAAGGGCGAGGTCCTAAAACGTTTACCGGAAGCACTTCAGGCCGAAGTCGTATTGCGTATGGCAAACTTAGAGCACGTAGATCCCGAACTGATTCGTGAAATTGATAAAGTTCTTAAAAATCAGCTTGCGAATACAGCAACCGTTGAACAGTCTGCACTTGGTGGAGTTCAGCCGGTGGCCGAAATGCTCAATGTCATGGACAAAAATACAGAGTCTTCAATTATGTCGCGTCTGGAAGAAAAAGATCCATTGCTGGCGGAAGAGATTCGCAAACTTATGTTCGTATTTGATGACATTGCCAAGATCGATGATCGCGGCATTCAAGCTCTAATGAAGGAAATCCCGAACGACAAACTTCTGTTGGCTCTGAAAACGGCCAGCGAAGAGATCCGTGCAAAGATTTTCAAGAATATTTCTGCCCGTGCGGCCGAAATGCTCAGAGAAGATCTATCAAATATGGGACCTTCGCGTTTATCGGACGTAGAAGGAGCGCAACAAGAGATAGTGAATGCGGCTCGAAGACTCGAAGCCGAAGGCAAGATTATGATTGCAAGAGGCGGTTCAGAAGATGCCATGGTCTAAAGCCGTCCTTCCGAAAATTGCTGCCAAACAGATTGTTTTGGAATACGTACCTAAGAAATTTGAATTGGGTACTCCAAAACAGGCGTTGGAATACCTCGACAAAAAGAAGAAGGGCGCAGACTTTCGCCTAAATGAAACAATTCGGATTCAAACCGGCGTTGATGAAATCGAAGCCGCGAACGAAGACGAAAAGGTAGAGGCGCGCGCGCTTGAACTGCTTAAAGATGTGCAGGAGCCCGCGTACAAAGCGGCTTACGAACTCGGACTTTCCGAAGGAAGACACGAAGCATTCACGAAACATTCAAAAGAGATTGAAGAAAAAATCATCGAGACAGAAAAGATGCTTCATTCTTTGGAACAAGCCAAGCTCGAGATTATCAATTACAACGAAGCTCACATGGTCAAATTGGTTTTCCAGATAGCTTCAAAATTGGCTCGTGTGGAAGTGGAACGCAATGATCAAGCGGTGGTTGATATCCTGCGTGGGGCGATCACGCTTGCTCAAGATGAAGAGAATGTCACCGTGCGTGTTGCACCTGCGCAATTTGAGTTTATCGAAGAACTTAAAAAGCAAAGCGGTCGCAGTTTCGAATTCTTGAAAAAAGTGAAGATCGAAGCAAGTCCCGATGTCACGAACGGTGGTTGCATCGTCGAAACTAATTACGGTGAAGTCGATGCCCGCGTTGAACAACGGATTGATTCATTGTGGGCGGCCTTCCAAGAAAATATGCCTAAGGTTAAACCCGTCGTGAAAGTTGCGGGATAGATGAGCAGCGTCTATGATCTGAATTTTGATAAATACACGGATATGCTGAACCACGTGCATTTAACGAAAGATAGCGGCAAGGTCACGGAAGTGAACGGCATGATCATCAAAGGGTATTTGCCGGGTGCTAGCGTCGGCAGTATTTGCGAAATTACGCCTTCGGGCCAAGACCGTTCTTTCCTTGCCGAAGTTGTCGGATTCAAAGATAAAAATGTTCTGATGATGCCTCTAAGTGATATGCGCGGAATTGCTCTCGGTTCCAAAATCGTGCTTGCCCGACAGATCGCCACCGTGAAAGCCGGCGAAGAATTGCTAGGAAGAGTTGTCGACGGACTTGGGCGGCCATTGGATGCCCTCGGCGAAATAGAAAATTTCAAAGAAATACCGCTGTACAACGAAGTTCGTAATCCATTAGAGCGTCGCCCTATTCGAGAGCCCTTAGACTTAGGAGTTCGTTCGATCAACGCCACCCTCACCGTGGGTCAGGGACAAAGGATCGCCATCATGGCGGGTTCCGGTGTCGGTAAGTCGGTGTTGTTGGGAATGATGGCCCGAAATACCACGGCAGACGTAAATGTCATCGCGTTGATCGGTGAGCGCGGTCGTGAGGTTCGAGAATTTATCGAAAATGACTTAGGACCTGAAGGCATGAAACGATCCGTCGTCGTGTGCGTGACGTCGGATCAAAGTCCTCTGCTAAGGATGCGCGGGGCTTTCGTTGCGACCGCGATTGCAGAGCACTTTGCTGCTAAAGGGAAAAACGTACTTCTGATGATGGACTCGGTGACTCGTTTCGCGATGGCGCAACGGGAAATAGGTTTAAGTACCGGCGAGCCACCTTCGTCGAAGGGTTATACGCCGAGCGTGTTTTCAACTTTGCCGAAACTTTTAGAACGCGCTGGTTCTTTCGAAGGCGAAGGAAGCATCACCGGATTTTATACGACCCTCGTTGAGGGCGATGACATGAATGACCCCATCGGGGATGCGGTCCGTTCGATCGTGGACGGTCACATCGTGCTAAGCCGAACGCTTGCGCACCGAGGCCACTATCCAGCCGTCGACGTGCTCCAGAGCGCTTCGCGGGTCATGCGCGCGGTGGTTTCTCCCGAACACACCAAGATGGCACAGAAGATGCGAGAGATTCTGGCGACCTACAAAGAAGCCGAGGATTTGATTAACATCGGTGCCTACAAAGCCGGTTCGAATCCCCGTATCGATAAAGCGGTAAAGTATATCGACGCGGTGAACGGCTTCCTCAAGCAGCAAGTCGACGATCCGACCAGTTTCAACCAGTGCCTGCGCATGATGCAGGGAATTTTGCTCAATGCCTAGTACGGGACGTACTTCAGTGTTTAGTACGGGACGTACTACATTTAATGAAATAAGAAAAAACTTATGATCGCGTACAAACTTGCGACAATTAAAATGATCCCGGCGACCTTCTGATGTCGCACGTGAATCGCGTCTAAGCCCTTTCGAAACAACGCCGGCGCAGCGCTGAGTGCCGGAAGTCCACCGAGCCAAAACAGCGCAAGCGTGACCGCCCCCGCGATCGCGCTTCTAGATGCGGCCGCCGCTAGCACATAAGTATAAAGCCAACCGCAGGGAAGTAGTGCCGTCGCTAGTCCCATCAGAAAACCGAATGATTTCGAATTTCGATCTCTCCTGACAAGAAATTTAAAAACAAATCCATGCATTATTCCCGACCCAGGAATTGCAACCTTGTAACTTGGCATCAAAAGACGCAGTCCCATTAAAGTTAGGGTAGATGCCATAAAGATCATCGCGCCAGCACGAATCCACAGAAATGAACTTTGCAGTAGAAAGTTGCCGGCTTCGCCCGCGATCGCACCTAACAGGACGTAACTTACTAGCCGTCCGCAATGATACTTCACCAAATTTCTGCGGGTTGCCGCAAGGCTTGCCATGGGACCGCACATGACGGCGCAATGCCAACTTCCGAAAAAACTAGAAGACAGAATTGCGAAGGCGAGCGCAAAGGATTCGTTCATCTTGTTTTCGGCCCAATCAGAATAATTTCCTTTTTGATGGATTCTGCGCCGACCGATATATTCGACAAATTAAATTCCGTTTTTAGCTGGCCACTTTCGGGAAGAACTTTCTTCGGGAACTGGAT
>JACMRP010000347.1 GCA_014376325.1 Pseudobdellovibrionaceae bacterium | reverse complement strand
GACGCATAAAATGGTCAGCGAGACGGTTCTTGAGCTGTTGCTCTTAGCTAAACTATTTAGTGGCTTTTCGCTCGACGGAACGGACTTCGAATTGCTGGTTATTGGCGGCATCTTGTCGGATGTTTCTAAAGTTTCATCCCGCTCTGGCATTTGAATGAGCGGGCTAGGACGAGTCGATCCCATTTCTTCCTGAAATATACGCATGATCTCATTCACATCGACGCGAAGGTAGCTCGCGTAACTTTGGACAAAGCCCCGCAAGAAAGTTTTTGCGGGAAGTTGCGAAAGATTTCCGTCTTCAATTGCTTTTAAAATCTTGCTGCTAATTTTAAGTGAAAGCCCGATCTCATTTATTGAGAGCCCTTTTTGCTCGCGAGCTTTTTTTAGAAGTTCTCCGGTACGTTTCATCAGTCTGTCTTCCTTATCAGAGCTAGCATGGCCTTTGCCTTGTCGCGGAATTTGCCTTCAGGATAGAACCTGATGATTTCTTCGAATCTTGCGACGGAGCGGTCTTTTTGTCCTAGGCGATAGTAAGTGAGCGCACTGTAGTAGTGAGGTTCATCGAAGAGTATTTTTTGGCAGAATCCAATGGCATTGTCCAACGCCGGGGCGGCTTTTTCGTAGTCCTTCATTTCAAATATCGAGCGTCCGTAATAGGTATTGGCGACGCAATTGTCCCTGGTTGCATTCATCGCGCGAAGGAAACTTTCCTTCGACTCCGCAAAATGCTTCTGATTGAACTGCGCTAAACCTAAATTGATATAAGCTTTGTCGATCGCTGGATAAGTCAAATCGTTAAGAACAATCCGGATTTCTTTTTCGGCCTCATCGTATTTTCCAACTTGAATCAAAACGCGCGCAAGATTGTTTCTGGCTTCAGTATAATTCTTGTCGAGTTCGATAGCTCGACGAATATGTTTTTCGGCGAGTTCATTTCTTTGGCGGGCGAAATAAGTAATACCCAAAGTATTTTGGATAACCGGATTTTTATCATCCAGCTTTTCGGCTTGGAGCAATGCAGACATTGCGGCCGGATAGTTGCCGTTTTCAAATTGGGAGGCACCCATTTTTAAATAGAGCTCTGCTTTTTCAGAGTCCTTTTCGCGCCAGCTTGCGCAGCCGACGGTTATAAATAGTGAGAAAATCAGGAGTATTCTGACCATGCTACAAATTTACCACTCACTCACAGCGTGTCAACGGCTAGCTCTGCTATGGTCTCGACATGGTCGGTCTGTGGGAACATTTCGAAACATTGAATCCGCTGGAGTTTCAATTTTCTAGAGCCAGGATACTGGTCTTGAGTCTCAAAGAAATATTTAAGGTCGCGGGCTAAAGAGACCGGGTGACAACTGATGTAGATAATCTTCTGAACCCCCGCATGGGCAAGGGCTTTCATGACATATGCATCCGCACCCGCACGTGGTGGATCAAGCACGATCAAATCTTCCGTCTGAAGACGAGTTTTTTTTAAAAATAATTGTACGTCGCTCATGTAGTAACTCATCCGTTTACTGAGTGAGCCGGCTTGCTTAATTTTCTCATGAGCCTTCTGGACCAGCTTCGAGTCTAGTTCTGCCGCGATAATCTGCTGGGAGCGAAATTTTTCAGCTAGGGGAAACGTAAAGTTTCCGCTTCCTGCGTATAGATCAAACACGCGGCTATAGTTAGGTCCCTCAGACCATTCCAAAACCGTTTTGAGCAACGCCTCGTTCTGAAAACGATTCACTTGTGAAAAGCCGACCCCGTCGGACTCTTCGCCCTTTAATAGCCACTGAGGTTTTTTGTTCTGGTCTAAATAGATTTCAAGCTTCTGCGTTTCTTTCGAGGAAAGATATTTTTGATCCAAAGTCTCTTTGATCATTGCGAACTGGGAGGTCAAAATTTCTTCGGTGATCGGGCAGTCTTTGGCTTCTACAATTTCGTGAGAGCGACGGGCAAAAAAGCCAAATTTACCTTGGAAATATTTTGGCTGAATTCGGTTTCTATACCTTAGTGAACGCGGACTTGCTTGAAACGGCAGAAATGGAAGCTCCATTCCCGGCAGAAATTTAGCGAGTGTTTCTTGAACAAGCATTTGCTTTTGATGTTGCTGTTCTGTTTCGGTCAGGTGTTGCCAGTTGCAGCCGCCACAGCGATCGGCAATGGGGCATGGAGGAGTTCTGCGAGAAGGGCCGGGAGTTAGGATGCTAACAATGTCTGCCTCTGCAAAATTTTTCTTTTTGGTTCGAATTTTGATGAGAAGCTCGTCGCCAGGTGCGGAATCAGGCACAAAAATAACAAGGCCATCGTGGCGGGCAATTCCCGAGCCCCCGATAGCCAATTTTTCGATCGTGACCTTAAATGAGTCTTCGATCTTACTGTTTATCAAACGTTACAGATCTCTTGTTTTTCGAAGAACAACTGAAGTTCGCGATTAGCAGATTCAACACTGTCTGAACCGTGAACTGCGTTTTCACCAACGTTGTCGCCGAATTTAGCGCGGATTGTTCCAGCGGTCGCTTTTTTAGGATCTGTCGCGCCCATGATTTCGCGATTTTTCAAAACAGCGCCTTCGCCTTGAAGACACATCAATAAGACCGGACCAGAAGTCATGAAGGTAACAAGTTCGCCAAAGAATGGACGAGCTTTGTGTTCAGCGTAAAATTCTTCCGCTTTAGATTTAGAAAGGACTTGGATTTTCGCACCAGCGATTTTCAATCCATTCGATTCAAACATACTCATGATATCGCCGAGTGCGTTTTTCTTCATTGCGTTTGGTTTTACGATTGAGAAAGTTTGCTCTACTGCCATCTGTGACTCCTTGGTCTATGCTATTGTTTTGTCCTGGTCTTTCTAGCCAAACCAAAGCACGAAGTCCATCCTTAAATTTACCAGGCGAAGTACGGCCCCGCGCCTAGAGAACTGCTCTTTTTCTCAAACCCGTGAAAAATGGTTCGGCCGAAATAAAACGGCAGACCCCAGTCAAAGCTTCCCGAAATCAAATCTGGGGAGGCCCCACCGATATTGTTGAAAACGACGTTTGGATTGCTTACTGCCAAAGCCTGTTCCGCATTCTGAATTTGGAAGTTTACGCTCGTTGCCGGAGAGCCATCTTTTCCTAATTGAATCGCCGTTAAGTTTGTTGTGCTAGCGGGGCAGTAAAACCCGCTTGCGAAACTAGTGGTCGCACAGGTCGTGACGACCGCAGCACCCGGGAAGAAGAGCCCGTTAGATCCGCTGTCGATAAATGATGAGGTGTAGGTCTTTCCATTGTAGCTAGTTTGAAAATACCCTTTGTTGTCGGCGGGAAACGTATTTACGCCGACCGGAGTATTATTTGTCTGAGTTCCGATCCCGAGAACGAGCCAGCCGTTAAGCGCCGTAGCGCCAGCCGCAGAAACGTTCGGAAATTGCAATGCGACACCGTTGTTGTCTACGGTCATCATGGTGACGGGATTTGTAACTTGGTTTGCGACCGGAACCATGGTGCTGGTGCAAGTGGCGCCCGCGCAACTGTAATATAGTTTATTGGCGGCGATCGTGGCACAACCGGCTCCGCAGTCTTCACCAAAAACACCGATACCAAGAATTCCGTTAAAACCGACACTCTGGGGGCTCACGTCTGGATTCGTGCATGTCGTAGGCAATCCCGCGGCCGTCGAATCAATAATTTGAATTGGGACCGACGCGGCTTTTCGTTGTCCAAGAACAACGTCCGCGGATTTTACCGGACCCCATTGCGATGAACCATCCGCGTAGCCAACACATTCCGTCAACGTTCCCGCGCCAGCGGTTTTAGAAACTAAATTCAATGTGACGACCGAGCTGAACAGTCGCAGTCCGTAACTTCCGGTATCTAAAAGTACGTTTGGAATTGTCTGACAAGTCGTC
>JACMRP010000346.1 GCA_014376325.1 Pseudobdellovibrionaceae bacterium | reverse complement strand
GGACGATTGTAGTCCTCAGGCCCGATGCCTAAACCGGTTAGTATTTCGGCGGCCCGCGTATCTAAATCGTAACCGCCGAGCCGTTCAAAATCTGCCTGAACTTCGCCGTAATTTTCTAGCAATTTAGTCATGGCATCATCGCTGATTTCGGTGACGGCAGAGTCTTCGAGCAGCTGTTCTAATTGCTTGAGCTTGAGTGAAAGCTCTGGAAGTTTGCCGGCAGCGGATTTTACTTCTTCCAGGGCCGTGCGGCCGCTCATTTCTTCGATATTTTGCGAGAAGTAGCCCACGACGGTTCTGTCGGACTTTGACAGCGTTCCTTCGAAGCCTTCTTCGCCGGTGATGATCCGGAAGATGGTGGTTTTACCCGCCCCGTTGGGTCCGACCAGGCCGATTTTTTCACCATCGTTGATCTGGAAAGAAGCGTTTTTATAGAGGATCTTACTGCCGTATTGTTTACTGATATTAGAGAGATGAATCATGCGGCCCAACATAGGTGCAAACCCGTTTATATGCAAGATTCCAGCTGAATAAAATACAGCACTTTGCCTTTAAGATTTTTTTTAAGGCGAAAAAACCAGAAATCGACTAAAGTGGCGCTTTCCTTACCCGAAAGGTCCCCATGAACTCTGATTCGACTCCCACCTCGACTCCAGCGGCGACGCCTAATTCTTTTAGCGTTTTCGGACTGAGTGCTCCACTTCTTAAAGCCATGGATGAAATGGGCTTCACCTCGCCGACTCCGATTCAGGAGAAAGCAATTCCGATGTTGTTGGGACCATCCCAAGATTTTATCGGTTTGGCTTCGACAGGAACCGGTAAGACCGGCGCCTTCGGTATTCCGCTGATTGAAAAAATCGACGCTAACTTAAAAAGTACTCAAGGTTTAGTATTGAGCCCGACTCGCGAATTAGCGATGCAGGTTTCTGAGCAATTACAAAAGCTCGGCAAATACAAAGGCATTCGCGTAATCACAATTTACGGTGGCTCTAGCTACCGTACGCAAATCGACGGCGTCAAACGTGGTGCGCACATTATCGTGGCTACTCCGGGTCGCTTGGTTGACTTCTTGGAACAAAAAATCATCCAGTTGAAAGACGTCAAAACTTTGATCTTGGATGAAGCTGACGAAATGATCAGCATGGGTTTCAAAGATGATTTGGAATTTATCTTAAAACAAACTCACAGCGATGAGGCTTCGTCTTCGAATCGTGCGGCATGCCGTACTTGGTTGTTCTCTGCAACCATGAGCAAAGACATCCGCCGCGTTGCTGACCAGTATTTGGACAAACCAGAAACCATCGAAGTGGCGAAAGTTCACGGCGCGACCGATTTAACAAAACAGATCTACTACACCGTTAAAGACGAACACAAAAATGAAGTGATCAGCCGATTGCTTCAGATTCATGACGACTTCCACGGAATCATTTTCTGCCAAACGAAAATGGAAGTGATCGAGCTTGAAGACAAACTAAAAAAACGCGGTTACGCGGCGGCATCTCTTCACGGAGACAAGCAGCAGAAAGAGCGCGAAGTGACTTTGCGCCAGTTCCGCGCCGGCGAAGCCCGAATCTTGGTTGCGACGGACGTTGCGGCCCGCGGTTTGGACGTCAAAGATTTGACCCACGTTGTGAATCACTCTTTACCTTGGGACGTTGAATCTTACGTTCATCGTATCGGCCGTACCGGTCGTAACGGTAAAGAAGGCATCGCGATCAGCTTGGTCAATCCTCGACAAGTTAGTTCACTTCGCCGTTTGCAAAACGTGACTCGTAAAACTTTAGAAAAAGCAAAAATCCCTTC
>JACMRP010000345.1 GCA_014376325.1 Pseudobdellovibrionaceae bacterium | reverse complement strand
CCGTGATTTGCGCGGTGGTGAAAAATCTTGGCAGTACATCAAGCAAGGTGTTCCGGTCCGAGTCGAAGTCGGCCCGCGCGACATGGCGAAGGGTGAAGTCTTTGTTGGTCGCCGTGATAAAGCGGCCAAAGACAAAACGGGGATGGCCCGCGGCGCTTTCGTTGAAGCCTTGCCAAAAATCCTCGACGAAATTCAGGCCACAATCTTTGCGCGCGCGAAAGCTTTCCGCAAAGCCAACATGAAGAACGTCGACTCGCTGAAAGACTTCGAAAGTTTCTTCGGTGGTGATGCCGAATCACAAGCTGGTGGATTCGCGCTCGTTCATTGGAACGAAGCCGCCATCGGGCACGAAATTTTGGCAAAATTAAAAGTCACTTCGCGCTGTATTCCCTTAGAGGGACGAGACGAAGCGGGCGCCTGCATATTTACAGGTCAGCCGTCAAAACGACGCGTGGTCTTCGCCAAGTCTTATTGACACCAGTTCCGGGCCCCCTTAAGAGACATGCAAATGTTTTTGAGGGGGATCTATGAAACACGCATCTACGTTCGCGCTGCCGTTTGTCCTTACGATGGCGCTTCTAGCCTGCACGAAAAAAGAAACTCAAGTTCAAAGCCCACAGAACCCTCCGCCGAACGTATTGAAATCGTTTTCGACCGATTGCTCGGCGAAGAATTGCGTTCAGTTAAAAAAATCCAGTCTCGACAAAACATTTTTGCTGATCGTCTCTGGAAAAACGACCGAAGCGACTCCCCAGTGGATGGATCTGAAGCCGATGGTTGTGGTTTTCAAAAAAACTTCGTCACAGGTGGGGCTTTTTTCGATCAATATAAATTCAATTTATGACACCGAAGAAACGCAAGAGCTCGTGCAAAGTTTCGATATCTCGGAAGAAACTGTCGACACCGTCACTTTCGATTGGGGGCGCGGATTTGAAACGCTTCGCGAGGGCCCGGCCATCGAAACGGAAGTAAAACTTGAAGACAATCCGACGCTAGAGTCGGCTCGAATCATCAGTTCCTTTTTAAAATCGGTTGCCGTAAATTCAGATAAGATCGAAATCGTGCAAATTTCGAAAGCGCAAATTTCAAAACTGGTCACGCGCAAAAAAAGCCCTTATGACCCTAAGAGCGAAACGACCCAAGTCCTTGATACAACCGAAAGCACTTTCAATCTGAACATCCAGCTTTATCCTTACGTTAAGAATCCTCACTTCGAACCAAAGCTAGCGGACGCCTCAAAAACGGTCGGGTTCTTCGTAGCAACTACTGCGAAGACGGGTTACGGAATGAAAAAAGAATTCCGCATTGCTAAGTGGGATCTTGGTGGGGCCAAGGGGCCAGTGCGTTTTTTAATTTCTGCTAACACGCCGACAGACTACGTGGATGCAGTAAAAGAAGGCGTGCTTTACTGGAACAAAGTTTTAGGATTCGAAGCAGTCACGGTTGAAACGGGCGCAGACAATAGCTCGGTGCCGCCGCTAAACGCGGTGGCGGTTCGCTGGGTTTCCTGGGAAGACGCGGGATTCGCCTACGCCCAACTGCAATCTGATCCGATGACCGGTGAAACTTTGCGTGGCCAAGTTTTCATGACGCCCGCGTGGCTTCAAAGCAAAGGCCGCGGCGAAGCTTTAGCTCCCGTCATCAATCCGTTGTCGGTTTGCGATTTTTCTAACTTCGATGTCGGTCGTGTTTACGGCGGAGTTTCCGGCGCGCTTGCTGCTGGCCTATCGCCCAACGAACTGCCGGACAATCCTCTGGACCTGCGAATCGCGCAAGACCGCGTTCGCGGAGTCATCGCGCATGAGGTGGGGCACGTTATGGGTCTCCGCCATAATTTTGCGGGCTCAGCGAGTGTCGGCATTTCTGCAAAAGGCGTGATGCAAAGCTTAAGAAATTACCTCTCGGATGCGGCCGATCTGGGTGCGATGACCAGTTCAACAATGATGGATTACATCCGGGGTGGCGACGAAGTTCTCCTTGGAAAATTCATTCAGTCGTCAGCATTGCCTTACGATATGATGGCGATGAAGTGGGCGTACTCAAGCGACGCTAAGGACCTCGATTCAAAAATTTCTAGATATTGCAGCGATGAAGATATCCAGATTGCGCTCGAACGTAACAAAGTCGAAATCTACGAATGCCGTCGCCACGATCCAGCCGCGAGCCCGTTTTTAAGTCTGATGGATGACCAGCTCAAAGCGCGTGCAAAATTATTGAAAATGAAATACCTCGAAATCGTGAACATACTTTTCCCGGCAGACGAACCGAGCTTCGTGAACTCACTTCCTAGATTGTTGGATGAAAATCATGCCGATCTACAGTTGAAGGCCCTGAAGCTGCAATTTTCTTATTTGCAGAGTCACGAAAAAGTAGTCAGTCTCGAAAAATGGCGGAACGAAATCCAACGCAACTTTAATTCAAAAGTGGATACTTCCCTGGATGCGGTCCTGCGTGACCACCTCGATCAAGTGGGTGGTTTGTTGAACGTGAAAACGATTTTGACTCCTTCGCCGGGTTGGACCGAGCCGCAGCTTAGCGAGATGCTGACGTTGATTCAAGTTGGCGCCGGAAAAACAAAAGATGGTCGTGAATACAACCTGACCGAAATTCAAAAAAGTCAGTTTGCGGCCTATTTTAAAGCCGAAGCCGCCTATCTTGAGCAGCAAATGCAAAAAGAGTTGAACGAAATGTTCTTGGGCCTCTAAGATAAAGCTCATGAAGAATGAGCTCTTGCGCGAAATCACATTCGAAACCACCCGCAGCCGCGGCGCCGGCGGGCAGCACGTTAACCGCACCGAATCGGCCGTAATACTGCGGTGGAATTTGATCGAAACCGAAGCTTACGGCGGTGTTCATAAAGAGCGTTTGATCAACAAGCTCGGAACGCAGCTGACCAAAGAGGGCGAAATCCTAATTCGCTCCGAAACGCAACGCGATCAAGACAGCAATAAAAAAGACTGCATTCGCAAATTCGAAGAAATGATCGCGAAGGCGCTTTTCGTACCGAAGAAGCGCATCAAAACGAAGCCTTCCAAATCCTCCCAACGCAAACGTTTGGACACTAAAAAATCGCATTCAGATAAAAAGAAAATGCGCTCAGAAAAGTGGTAGATATGATTTCATACTCTGAAATTTTCCCTCACCTTAAAGTCGAACATAAAGATCAACAACTTTGGCTTACGCTCAATAATCCAGATCAGAGCAACGCGATCACCAGTGAAATGATCGAATCGTTGTGCAAAGTGCTTAAACACGCAGACTTCGATCCTGATGTCCGAGTGATCATCCTTACAGGTGAGGGCAAAAATTTCTGCGCGGGCGGTGATGTACGCGCGATGAGCGAAAAAACCGGCATGTTCGCGGGGGATGCGAACGAATTACGTATGCGCTACATGGCGGGCATCCAACAGATTCCAAAAACCATTGAAGACTTATCCACACCCCTCATCGCGATGGTGAACGGTGCCGCGATCGGGGCCGGCTGTGACCTCGCGATGATGTGCGATCTGCGGGTGGGCACGCCTTCCACAAAGTTTGGTGAGACCTTTACTAAGATTGGACTGATCCCGGGGGACGGCGGAACGTTCTTCCTTCAGCGAGTTATCGGCTACGCTAAGGCGATAGAGATGACGTTAACCGCGGATATTTACGAAGGGCATGAAGCTAAAGATTTCGGACTTATGAATATACTAACCGACGAATCTACATTGAAAAAAGAAACAGAAAAACTGGCTAACAAAATTGCGGCGAATGCGCCGATAGCTCAAGCGCTGGCGAAGAAGGCGTTAAAGATCGCGTACCTTCATGATTTGAACACCAGCTTGGATTTACTAGCAGGCTTTCAAGGAATTACTCAACGAACCGCGGATCATTTTGAAGCGCTGGAGGCCGCCAAAACAAAGCGAGCGCCTCAATTCACCGGGCGCTAGGTCGTAACTGCTAAAGATCCCCAGCGAAGCTTTGAAGCTTGATATTCAGATCTTTCATCCGAGCCGCAAACTTAGTAAGGTCTGCGTGATCGCAATCGCGGCAGGATTCTTGTTCATACAAATAATAAATTTGCCGGTAGTTCGATAAAGCACTGACGTACTGAAACGCACGCTCTCGTTGAGATGCGGTTTTTATTTTCAGAATCTCTTCAAGCGCTACCGCGATGTCGGGACCTCGGTCGCTGAGTTAAGGGCCCATCCTTGCGGGATCGATTTTCTGAATGTCGTTCGCAAGCTCTTGGCGAAGTGAAGTGTTTTTTACGTTCCAGGCCGATTTCTTAAAGGCTGCTAGCTGAGGAAGCACATTTTTTGCGGAGTCACAAAGAAACACGCGGACATCTTCCGGTCTTGCGTGTTGGTACACGTAAGAATCTGATAGCGAATGAAAAATATAATCTCCATGGAATCCATCGAGAAGCTGACGTCCACCAGAACTTTGCGAACCCAGAAAGTTGTACTTTTCAAAAGTGCGTCCGTCGCCGAGTAAAGAGGCCATGTGATTGAACTTACCATTTTTTCCGTAGACGACGATCATGCCGTTCGGCGCATCGGCGGCTGGAATATTTTGCAGTTTGCAAAAAGAAGAAACGTAAAAGCCTGCTTCCCTTCGGTTACATGGACGAGATCGTCCATGTAACCGAGAGCCACAAGAGTCGTGTTATAACAGTGCGGTCCATTATTGGTCGCGGGCTTGCGAAACTTTCGCTGAAGCGATGCAATGTCAAATCCCGCAAGGGCGGAAGACGCAAAAACAAAAAAACAAACTGCGAAACATGATTTCTCCACAAAACGTTTCGAAGTTTTACCTTATCGCGGTCGATTTCAAGGGAGCAAAAATGCGATCGTGAACAATTTGCGTCCCGATCGCCGATGTCGGATCACTTCGCCGGTAAATTCCGTAAGACACTCAAAGTAATTCCGAGGAGTCCGATCGTGATGAAGACTCCACTCAACCAATCGCCATTGTTCATTTTGTAAAAGCCGTAGCCGATGATCAGACACGCGATCGTCAGAAACAGGCTTAATAGATTTCGATATATGGGTCTCATACCGGAGTTCTAAGTCGAAAAAGTTCGCAATCCAATCCTTAAGACGCAGCGTTGTGATTCCCGCAAAGGGTTGAGGCCCCGCCCAATTAAAAGTACACTCGGATCATCTACTCGAGGAGCTCCCAGTGAAATTGAAAAACGCCGTCTTAGTTGCGCTCGACGTCGACACTCGCGATCAGGCCCTGAAGCTCGCGGACGATCTCTCCGACATTGTCGGCGGATTCAAGCTCGGGCCCCGTTTGTGTTTGCGGTACGGCCAAGATCTAATGAAAGAGATCGCCCTGCGCGGACCGGTTTTCATGGACAACAAACACTTCGACATTCCCTCAACGATGGAAGCCGCAGTCCGGGCAAGCTTCGACGCTGGCGCGAGCCTCGTCACCGTGCACGCGCTCGCCGGAGTGGAGGCGCTTCAACAAATGGCAGCGGTCGAAAAAGAACTTTCGCAGAAGCGCCCATTTAAAATTCTTGCGGTCACGATTCTTACCTCGTGGGACGAAAAATCAGTGCCGCCCGTGATGAAATCGCAACCGATCTCTCAACATGTGACGGAGCTCGCCGCCCTCGTCAAATCTTCGGGTTTAACTGGCCTAGTGTGTTCACCGCATGAGCTAGATCTTTTACAAAATCAGGGACTGTTCCTTGTAACGCCGGGGATTCGTTTTAGAATGGATGCCCATGGCGATCAAAAAAGAGTTTTGGGACCGGGCGAAGCAATCCGCGCCGGCGCTTCGGCATTAGTCATTGGGCGCCCGATCATCGAAGCAAAAAATGTCCGCGAAACCGCAACCGAATATGTGATGGCAATCTATGAAAAAAAATAAACCCTCTTCAAAATCTTCCGCGCAACCACCGATGAGGGGCAAGCCGTCTCGAAGTCCTTCTCGAGGTCCGGGTAACAGAAGCGCGCCGACCGCGCGCGGCCCGTCGCAAGGACGTGCGCCGGCAAACGCGGCTCCGCCTAAGGAACGCGAAATCCCCCGTGACTGGCGCCCGGTGATCGGCACTCACGCGATCAAAGAAGCGATCGCGGTTCATTCCAAAATGGCAAAAGTTCTGTGGCTCCGTCAGGGATGGCAGTCGTCTCAAGAGCTGCGTGAGATTCAAGAGTTCGCCGAGAAAAAGAACATCAAAATAGAAGATCGCGCAGAAAGTGTGATCGACCGATTCGGTCCGTCGCACCAAGGCGCCGTGTTTTTTCTTACGGGCGCGCCGGAGTTTTCTATGGAAAGTCTGGACGAACTCGACCAATCGATTTTGTTGATTCTAGATGGCATCGAAGATCCGCACAATCTCGGAGCGATCTTGCGAACCTCGTGGCTGATCGGAGTTCAGGGGATTATTATCCCGAGTGATCGCGCGGTTGGGTTAACGCCGACGGTTCACAAGGTCGCTTGTGGTGGAGCCGAACACGTTCCAGTGCAAACCTCGACCAATTTTGCTAACTACGCGGAAGAGTTCAAAAAAAAGGGTTACTGGATCTACGGGCTCAGCCCGCGCGGTAAAAAATCGATCTTCGATTTGCAACTTCCCGACAAAGTCGTTTGGGCGATCGGTGCCGAGGATAAAGGCATGCGTGTAAATACCGAGAGGCTTTGCGATGAGTTGGTTTACCTCCCGCAAAGTAGTGCAGCGGCGAGTTACAATGCTTCGGTCGCAACGGCGATGGCCTTGACCGAGACTCTGCGCCAGCATTCCACTTCTGCCACTAATTCTGGCGGTCGAAAAAAATAACCTCGTTTCGAATAATACTCTTTGACTGGCATGGAATTTTTCCAGTACAAAGTTTCGGTTGATAGAGCCGATATATTAATTATGCGTTTCTATTGAAGGTGCTGGTT
>JACMRP010000344.1 GCA_014376325.1 Pseudobdellovibrionaceae bacterium | reverse complement strand
TAAAGTGGCCAGCGCCCGCGTAAAATCGACGGATGTGGAAAATAAAGAAATCCAAAAATGCATCCTCGGCGCACTTTACGAGTGGCGATTTGATGACATCGTGACCGATCAGAAGATGTCGCACGTTGAGTACACTTACCGCTTTACGAATCCCGCTAAAACAGTCGCTTCGCAAGATTAGATTTAGGCTCAGCTGTCATATTTAAAAACGCCTTCTGTCGAGGCGATTGGTTTGGGCTCGGAGCTTACTGAAATTTGGCCAGACCCATTTGCCTCGCTTCGTTTCTATTATGAATTCCGCAGAGGAGTCGCTAGTTCGACTCCTCGTTCGTTCCGCCCAATGCTAATGGGATCACGTGATCGGTTTGAAGTTGAAACGTGGAAGCGCAGCGACGGTGATGTTTTAGGTCTACGTGCTCGCATTGGTTCTGCGCTCGATTTAATAATCTGCGTTTGATGTGAATGCTTAGATATTTGCGTCTTGATTTCGACTGCGGCGGAAACTGCTCTAAGCTTAAATCCTGCGTCGCGGATTCACAAGTTAAAGCCATTGGGCAATCTATTTCAGCTCTAAGCAGTTTTTGAAATCACAGATCACTCGTGCGGTGGAAGCATCATTTCGGCTTTATCTAGTTCTTAGATTCAGAGATTCATGAATTTTAAGAGTTCATGGGTTCGCAAGCATCCTCCGGAAAGCAAGCTGTCGTGAGAATCGAGGATAAGTTTCAAACTGATCTTATAAGAGAAAAACGAAATAACCGCAGAACTCATGGAATTTCTACCGGGATGGCGGAAATTGGCGGGGTTCGGGACTGCAGGATGCAGGAAGAAATGCGGGAGCCACCGAAGGACAACGGATTCGCAAAAGCGACCCGGTACCTTTTCGTATTTTCGCAAAAAAAAGCGCGGGGTTCCCGCGCTTTTTACTAATTTGCCAGTGATTAAACCTAGTCTTCGTCAGAAAGCTCGTCGTCGCCGACGATTCCCAGATTGTACTTCTCGATCCGATAGCGCATAGAGCGGAAAGAGATGTGCAGTAACTTCGCCGCGCGTTTCTTAACGCCGCCAGCTGAGTGGATTGCTTTGATCAACAATTCTTTTTCGATCTGCCCCATGACCTTATCGAGCTCGACACCTTCGTCGCCGATTTCGATTTCGTTCGAAGAAGCCATCTTACGACCGCTGACCGTGTTGACCATCGGCGGTAAGCTTTCTGGCAAAACCATCGAACCGCCTTCGAGTGCTACCGTACGTTCGAGCAAATTTTCAAGCTCGCGCACGTTGCCCGGATAGTCGTACTTCTTCAAAATCTCCATCGCTTCAGTCGAGATTCCGCCGATCGTTTTGTTCATCTTCAAGTTGTACTTTTTCAAAAAATGATTCGCGAGCAACGGAACGTCTTCACGACGCTCACGCAACGCTGGTGATCTGATCCCGATGACGTTCAATCGATAGTACAAATCCTGACGGAAAGTGCCCTTGGCCACCATGTCCTCAAGATTTCGGTTGGTCGCGGCGATGATGCGGACTTCGACTTTGTTGTCGTCGGTCGCGCCCACCCGGCGGATCATGCGTTCTTGAATCGCGCGCAAGAGCTTTACCTGAATCGTCAGCGGTAATTCGCCGACCTCATCCAGGAACAAAGATCCGGTATCCGCCACTTCGAATAGACCCGCTTTGTCCATCACGGCGCCCGTGAAAGAGCCCTTTTTATGACCAAACATTTCGGATTCCATCAAGTTTTCTGGGATGGCTCCGCAATTCACGGTCACGAAAGGACGATCTTTCAAAGGTCCGTTGTAATGAATAGCTTTTGCGATAACTTCTTTACCCGTTCCGGATTCACCGGTGATCAAAACGTTCGTTGGCGTTTGGGACACGCGTTTGATCAAATCAAAAATCTGGTGCATTGCCGGAGAATTTCCGACCATGTTCTGAAAGCTGTACTCTTTAACGAGTTCTTTTTTCAGAGATTTATTCTCGACTTCCAGATTTTTAGAACGAAGCGCGTTTTGAATGTTTAAACGAACTTCGTCAATTTTAAACGGCTTCGTGATGTAGTCATACGCGCCGATCTTCATCGCTTCGACGGCGGTTTCCGTCGTCCCGAATGCGGTGATCATCATGAACACGATGTCCGGAGATGTTTCCTTCACGTGTTTTAAAAGCTCGATGCCCGTGACGTTTGGCATTTGCAAGTCCGAGATAATCATGTCGAATGATTTCTTGGCAAGAAGCTCCTTCGCCTTTTGACCGTCTTCGGCTAAAGTGATTTCGTAGCCTTCTTTCTTCAGCATGATTTCTAGAAACTCGCGAATCGACTCTTCGTCATCAACAACTAATATACGGGCTTTCATCAATGTCTCCTAATGTCTCTATTCTCACTCTAAAAATTAAAAAATCCAAAATCTTTTATTCAATCTAAGCATTTACGGCTGGAAACTGGAGCGTGAATGTCGTGCCAACACCTTGTTCACTATCGACGAAGATCTGAGCACCATGACCTTCTAAAATCTTGTGAGTAACGGCCAGACCAAGGCCCGTGCCTTTGCTTTTTGTCGTGTGAAATGGTTCAAACATTCGACTCCTGGTAGCGGCACTCATTCCGCAGCCGGAATCTTTCATGATTAATTTCCAAATTGAATTTTCGTAAACCAATCGAACTTGAAAAGAACCGGCAGGCACATCCTTCATTGCTTGGTAGGCGTTGATGACGATGTTCAGCAGTGCCTGTTTTAGTTTATCCCTGCGTCCGAGAACGACGGCCTTTTCGGGCAACTCCACGGACAATGAAAGATCTTGCCGAAGGTTTTTGTCGAGCTTCAATCCTTCAACAACTTCCTTTACCAGACTGACTAAGTCGACCGGGTCTGATGGCGGCTTTTCTGGGCTGGAATAGTCCAAAAATTCGGTAATCAAGTTATTCAACCGCGAAATTTCTTTGAGGATAATTCGCATGAGCTTTTTATCGTCATCATTTTCAGTCGTTTGACTGAGGAGCTCGACGCTGCCGCTGATGCTCGCTAGCGGATTGCGAATTTCGTGCGCAATTCCGGCAGCTAATCCGCCGACCGCCGCCATCTTTTCGTTTTGCCGAAGGGAGTATTCTAATTTGCGGACGCGGGTCAAATCTTCAATCTGCGCGATGTACACATCGCCCTGCACGACGGGACTGTAAACGGAGGTTAAACTGATCTGAAGAACTTTAGATAAATCGGTCGACTTTTTCCATACGACGTCTTTTTTTTCAAACGTTACGCCACGAAGTTCGGGTAAAAAATTGTAGATGTTTGTGCCGTTTAAGTCGCCGCTTTCAAAAATATTTTCTGCCGACAGATTCCCCTGAAGGACGTAACCTTCTTGATTGAAAGTGACTAATCCCGAAGGCATGTGGCTAACAATTGCCTTGTTTAGCTCTTGAGTTTCTTTGAGCGTTAGTCCGGTCTTTGCAAGTTCGACGCCCATAAATTGCAGTTGTTCGCTGAGGTAACCCGACAGTCCCGCCACGGAGAAAAATGCGATGTTGTTCAGCACCAACAGAAAAACGTAATTCATCGCCTTCAGTTCTGGACCAAAAAGACTGGCGATCGTAAAAAAGATACTGCTAAAAAGTGCGGTCGTGACCGCTCCGC
Organism: Pseudobdellovibrionaceae bacterium; assembly: GCA_014376325.1. The sequence continues at coordinate 1,539 of JACMRP010000344.1, read as the reverse complement.
GCGATTGAAACGCTAGTCCGGCTAGTAAAATATTAACCAAATGCAAAAATAAAAACAGCGACTGATTCAGGCCGCTGAAAGTAATTAACAATGACAGCAACAGCGAATCTAAAATAAAAGTCGTGAAGAAAAGTTTTTTATGGTCCGAAAACCAGTCCATGAAATGCACGTACAGAACGTGAAAAGACAGCGCTACGCAAATGACTAAATAAAATGGAGCTAACAGCGACCAGTTAATAAAACTTTTCTGAAAAATGAAACTGATTTGACTGACCAGCAATATCAGCAAATAAAGGCTCACGCGCGAAAACGCGACAAGCATCTTTTGGCTGGTATTGGTCAGTCTATCCTCCACCGATCACGTCGCCCATGTTGAAGATCGGTAAGTACATCGCAATAACGAGTACGGCGATAATGCCACCTAGAAAAACCATCATTAGTGGCTCGATAAGTGAAGTCATCGCTTTCACGGCCGTTTCCACTTCGTCTTCGTAGAAGTCCGCGATCTTACCGAGCATGATATCCATCGTTCCCGATTGTTCGCCGATGGAAATCATTTGCACAACCATATCGGGAATCAGTTTTTCTTTACCGAGGGGTGCAGAGAAACTACGTCCCTGAGTCACGGATTCTTTGCTTCGGATTAAAATCTTTTCGATCGAGCCGTTACCCGCAGTTCGTGCGGCAATTTCGATCGCTTCGATAAGTCCGACTCCGGATGAAAGCAATGTCGACAAAGTTCGGCTTAGACGAGCCACCGCCGCTTTTAGGGCTAGTTCGCCCACGACCGGTACTTTCAAAATAAATGCGTCGAAGTTGGCTCTGCCATCAGGAGTTTCTAGATACTGAGTCACCAAAATTGGCGTCGCGATCGCCGCCCCGATAAATACATACCATCTGTGAATTAAAAGATCGCTCAGGCTTACCACGAATTGGGTCAGCGCCGGTGGTGCCTTTCCCGCAGAAGCGTAGAACTCATTAAATTTTGGAATAATGAAAACTAAAATACCGGCGATGACAACAAAGGCGACGATCAGAATCACACCTGGGTAAACCATCGCGCCTTTGACTTGCCCTTTTATTTTTTCAGATTTCTCCATGTAAATCGCGAGGCGTCCCAAGATAGTATCCAAGATACCGGCCTCTTCGCCGGCCTGGATCATATTAACGTAAAGTCGATCGAATACGCCCTGGGTTCCGGCCATCGCGTCGGCAAGACGCTTTCCGTTTTCGATAGACGTTTTTACTTTGGTAGCGGCTTCCCGCAAAACTCCTGGACGAAGCCCTTCGCTCAAGATTTTTAATGAATCGACGACCGGGATACCGGCACTAATCAGCGTTGCAAACTGTCGAGTAAAAATTTGCAGATCTTTTGAATTTACTTTCGGCGAAAAAAATCCGCGTCCTTTAGCCGCAACCTTGGGTCCACCGGTACGGCCCGATACGGCAAGTTTAACGGGCATTAGCTGCTGTGCACGAAGGCGAACGCGCGCTTCATTTTCATTTGCGGCTTCGAGTTCTCCTTGAAGCATTTGTCCC
>JACMRP010000343.1 GCA_014376325.1 Pseudobdellovibrionaceae bacterium | reverse complement strand
ACCGTGATCCAAACACTTTTGACACCTATGTAGCGCACGAGCTTATTGAAATATTGAGCGGCATCGGGATGAAGGCGGATGCAACCGTGCGATGCTCTGGTTCCAAGTTTTTTAAAATTACCCTGTGTCGTTCCGTGGATCGCAAAACCCCCACTAATAAAAACGGCGTATGGCATATTGCCGAGTCCTTTGTAATCCCCTTCAGGATATTGTTTGGAAGTGTATTTATCGTAAATGCGGCCGTCCGGATGCGTGTCAAAAACGGGAGTGTCGCGACCGGCGATCCCGGTCGATACGTAATAGCCGGCCGTGTACTTACCATCGACGTAAACGTAAAGCGTTTGCTTCGTTAGATTCACCTGCGCCCAAACCCGGCAGTTGATGCGGTAACAATTGCCCTTCGCCCACAAAGCGTCCGGAAGTCCCGCACCGATTTCCAAGTCTGTGCCTTCAGTGATACGGGAGGGCATGCCGGTTTCAGCTTCTTGCTCAGCATCGAGCCGTTTTAGAATATTTTCGATATTAGGATCTCGTGGGTCCAACTCGTCCAAAACGTTGCCAGCAACTGGGGTCGCCGCGCGAACGCTGAGCGATGTAAGAGAGATGGTGAAGATTGCAAAGACTGAAAATAAAATTCGAGTCATAGTGTGGTTCCTTTCGAATAATCTCAACAAACGCCACCGAACTCAATGCCAGCATGCATTTAAAAGAGAAAACAAGTTACAACTGATTTTTTGGGTTTGTCACATTTTGAATACGCTGCAGTTCGCTAAAAATTCTATTTCGCTGGCCCCCGGATTGCATTTCATTTCTAATGAACCGTCGGATGAGGTTCAACTCATCCGAGGTAAGGCCCTAAAGGCCAAGGGGAATATATGTCCATTCACTTCAGAATTTTCGGGTTAATTCTCCTCGCTTGCATGTCGCTTGTTCGGGTAGCTAATGCCGAAACTTATTATCTGGAAAATTCGAAATCGAATCCGGCAGCAAAAACTCTCATTGGTCAGGTCGACACTTCCGCGATGGATTTCATGCTCGGTGAAGACAAAAACATGATCGGTACGAAACGCGCCGAATCTGATTTTACCCTACAACCTAGGATCATCCAGCTCGGAAATGGTCTCGTGGTCAAAATCGAAAAAAAGAACAAATCTGGGAAAATTATCTCCGTCACTCAAGCAAAGGCCGCCAAAGTTGAAGACCTGAACAAGGCCATCGCAAAGGCCGTAGGCGACGCCGTTCATAAAGTCAAAACCCACAAGCGATAGACACGCGCCGGGCACAGGCGACGGACGAGCCTTCGTTTTAATTTAGACATTGGCATTTTGAATTAGGACTTTTTTAAAGCAACTTTGCTCGTAATCTTCGCGGTCACGGCGGTTCCGCCTTTGATCATTACTAAACGCAAGGTGATCTCCCATTTGCCATCTTCGATCACGACTAATTGCGATTTGCGGGTTACAGGTTTCGGAGAAACAAAAGTGCATTCATCATTCGCGGGAGTAGATAAAACCGATTTACCAAGAACATTTTTGTAGATCGGGGGCAATGCCGCCACCGACCAATCGGAAATTTCGCCGACTCTTTTACCGGCATCGTATAAAATTAAACTTGTATTTGTGCTCACGGCGCCGCCTGTCTAGTTATTCGCAACGAACTTTGGCAAAGACCACATTAGCACTTTGAGAACGTTGCGCCAATGCCTGTAATCTGATTCGGTGAGTATTTTAAAACCAATTCGGAGAACCTCGCGGATTTTTTTTCGATCGCCCGCATGCGAAGTGATCGAGCGAACATCGCATTAAAAAACTTCTAAAATCTAGCTTGACCGCATGAGCCAAATTGCTACAGTGAGCCTATGAGTGAAAACCTAGAAGACATCGAAAATGTGCCGTTTGAACCTGCAGAAGCCGAAGAAGATCTTCGCGAATGCTTAAAAACTTTTTTTGAGCTTTGCGAAGTGACGATTCTAGAGCGCCGGGTCAGTAAAGAGATCGCGCAAAAAGACCTCGCGGATCTTTTGGCCTTAGGCACAAAAAAATGGGTTCAAGTAGATACGGTCACCGATAACTGCATGGTCTTCATCGGTAAATACATGGACGAATCGGAAGGCGAAGATATGCCGGACGACCTTCCGGAAGATTGGACCGATTTCGGTTACGCCTTTGCCCCGTCCCGGGCGAATCGCAACATGGAAGAAATTTTCGCCAAATTCCGCCGCGGCTGGAGCTTCGGCGAAGTTTTTAATTTCAAGCCAGATTATGTCGGCATGCAAAAAAACGATTTCGTGATGAAGGCGCTTACCAGTAAAAAAGGCACCGAACCAAAAACCGTCGACGTTTACGAATACATTCTGATGATTCTCGCTCCAACTTAGGGGCGAGTTAGGTTATTGAACGAACGCCGATGCCCCGTTGACTGCCGAAAATTTTTTGGTGAAATAAGTCAGCTCCTAGTGGAGGGTGAAGGAATCGTTACAATTTCATTCCTGGAGCTATTATGTTTCACAAAACATCACCGCCTTATTTCAATTTCATTTCCAAATTTTTGGTGGCCGTCCTCAGTGTGCTTTCCGGCGCTCTGCCAGCCTACGCCGCTTCGGGATACGATCAGCCTCCGAAAGAAATTCTGAGCATCATGCAGACGGGCTCCCCGCCCACCCCGGTGATGAGTCCCAGCATGGATCAGCTTTTACTTATAGCGATGCAGGATTATCCGTCGATCGACCGGGTCGCGACGCCGTATTTAAAACTTGCCGGAGTTCGCCTAGAACCAGGCAATCACGGCCGTCACGACACTCCGGGGGGATACGGGATTCCAGCATGCGCGGCAAACCTCGCGCTCGTTAAGGTCGCTGACGGAAGTCAGAAAAAAATCGATATTTCGAAACTCGCTTGCATGGGTCGACCGACTTGGAGCGCGGATGGAAAATACTTTTTCTTCCGGAATCAAACCGCCACTGCGGTAGAGCTTTGGTTTGGCGACGCGCTGACGGCGCGAATTTCTCGCATCAACGGTGTTAAACTCAATCCGATGTTTGGGGGCGACGTCCAGTGGATGCCGGATCAAAAACATTTGCTCGTGAAACTCGTCCCTAACAATCTTGGTCCCGCGCCAAAATCGCAAATGACTCCAGCCGGTCCCAGCATTCAGGAATCGCTCGGACAGGTGGGTCAAAGCAGCACCTACGAAAAGCGCGATACGCTCAACAACAAATACGACGAAAAGCTTTTCGATTATTACGGAAGGTCACAATTAGCCTTGATCGATCTTCGCGGCAAAATAGTCCCGATCGAAGCTCCGGCGATCTTCGATCGCGTCGTGACCGCACCAGACGGAGTTCACGTTCTTGCGACCACAATTGTCCGACCCTATTCTTACCTCGTCACCTATGAACGTTTTCCGAAAAAGGTGCAGGTTCTGGATATCACGAAGCCTGCCAAAGTTTTGCGAAGCCTGATTGCGGAGCTACCGCTTGCAGACCGCGTCCCCATCCATGGCGTGCCCCTTGGTGCGCGCGCTTTTACGTGGCATCCCCACGATCCCGCAACTCTGATTTGGGCAGAGGCCTTGGACAACGGCGACTGGAACGTGCAGGTCCCGGCGCGCGACAAGGTGATGCAGAATACTGCGCCCTTCAAAGCACCCGCGGCCGAAATTTTCAGGACGGAGCAACGTTACGCGGGTCTGCAGTGGCTCGAAAAAAGACAGATCGCCCTGATGTACGAGTTTGACGAAAACAAGCACTGGGAAAAAGCTTACGTCGTGAACGTTGACGACCTAAAGCAAGCGAAGAAACTTCTTTGGGATTTATCGACAGACGAAGAGTATGCAAATCCCGGCGAGCCCGTCATGAAGACTCTCGCGACTGGTTATGCGGTCATTCGCCAGAACCAAAATTCAATCTATCTATCGGGCCGTGGCTCATCGCCGGAGGGAGGCAGACCTTTTTTGGATCAACTGGATTTAACGACGCTCAAAACCTCGCGCCTGTTTCGAAGCGCAAAATCTGAATATGAATCTTTTATTTCGTTCACCAATGACAAAGAAGTTAGTTTCTTAACTTGGCACCAGACACCGGAAGAGGTTCCGAACGCATTTATACGCACGCTCGGAAAGAATGCGACGGCCCCTGCCGGCGAAGCGGTTTTTGAATCCACCAGCACCGCGCTGACTCACATCCCTGATCCAACTCCGCAAGTTCGTGAAATCAAAAAACGTCTTATAAAATACAAACGCGCGGATGGAATCGAACTTTCGTTTACGCTTTACACTCCTCCAGGTTACAAAGAAGGCACCCGCATCCCGACTATTTTGTACGCTTACCCGCTAGATTATGCGGACCCTTCGAAAGCGGGACAAGTCACCGGGTCGCAATTTACATTCACGCAACTTCGGGATTACCGATTGTTGCTGATGGCGGGCTACGCAATCATCGACCGCGCCGCATTCCCGATCGTGGGTGATCCTAAAAAAGCCTACGACACCTACACCGAACAACTTGTCGCCGACGCGAAAGCGGCGGTCGATGAAGCCATCCGGCTGGGCGTTGCCGATCCAGAACGCATCGGCATTACCGGTCACAGTCACGGGGCCCTGATGACCGTAAATTTACTTGCGCATTCGGACCTGTTCAGAGCCGGGGTCGCGACCAGCGGTTCGTACAACAAAACATTGACGCCCTTCGGGTTTCAAAGCGAACGCCGCAGCGTTTGGGAAGCGCCCGAAGTTTACCGTAAAGTATCGCCGTTCTTTTTTGCGGACAAATTAAAGACCCCGCTGTTGATCGTGCACGGTGGGGATGATGCGAACCCCGGCACGACACCGATTCAAGCTAACTTTCTCTACGATGCCGTTCGCGGCAATGGCGGCACCGTCCGGCTTGTCATGCTTCCCCACGAACCGCACTGGTACACCGCTCGTGAATCGAACGAACAAGAAATCTTTGAGATGCTGAATTGGTTTAACCAGTACGTGAAGAATGCGCCCGCGCGTAAGTCTGCAAAATAAGGAATTGCCTCGGCAAGGAATTAAAAAATGAACGGCACGGGTTGTCTCCGCGGAGCCTTAGCTGTGGAGCGATTGGGTTTTGGTCGAATGGTTTAAACAGGTCGGCTGGTAATTGATTCGAACGAACCACCCGTCTTCGAACTTTTGACCAAACCTTCGATCGTTTGCGCTCCTTCAGGAATGAAGATGGTGGTTTCAGAAGCGTGAGCCGCCGAAAATTTATTGATCAATGGTGCTACGGTAACGCCTACTCCGGCAGTTCCGGCCCACTGTAAAAAGTTGCAGAGGGATAGACCTGGACATTGTTCTTCGGACATAGTCCGCTCCTTAAATCATTCCATTATGACAGTCTAACGAGAATTGTTTTGAGTGTGTGCCTTGGGATGTTAAGAGAGCCTAGAAGGTCTTGAACAAGTTCTTGAAATCTTCCAGAGACTCGTTACCGAATCTCCGTATGCACGATCAAACCACCTTGATGAGCCGCCAGTGCGAGTATTCCTGAAACTGCAACGACCCCGACAACGAGTGCCCAGCGGAGCGATTTCTGAAATTTTGGATTTTGCAACTGGGGTAATAATTTAACAATGCCGGGTAACATGAGTAAAGCTACGACTGCAAGAACCGAACTTAAGATCATTGCCCACAGCGCGGTGTCTTCATGCGTATGGATCAACTGCTTTGAATTAAAACTCGGTAGCTCCTTCAAAACGTCTTCGGCGTCCTCGCCCGTTAGGTAAGAAGCCAGCGTTGTCGCCCATACCAAAATTGTCAGATAAGCCCCGAAAAGAAATACTTGATTCTGGTGTCGCAGTAACCCCCAAAGTAACGCGAACAACACGATGGGAAAACCAACGACCGGAAAATGATTCAGTAGTAAATGTATCTGTGCGCCATTTGTATTCATAGGTTGCAGGATCCCGCGAACAAACTCGAAAAGCAATAGGGCATCCGCCCTAACCTAATGATCTTTTGTCGATATCTCTGTGGGCAACATGATGTCTTCTAAAAAAAAGGCGGACAACTCGGCCCGACCACTTAGTCCCGACTTAGCATAGACTGCAAAACTTTGTGCCCTCGCTGTCTTTTCGCTGACTCCTCGAACTTCAGCGGCTTCGCGGAGGCTGAGACCCTTCATTAATAACAGCGCGACTTCTTTTTCGGCGGCGGTTAAGTTCCACCGGTTTAGCTGCAAATCGATCGCGTCGCTCATGCCACGAACCGCGACGGCGGCCTCTTCTCGCCACTTGACGGATTCGGCCAGGGCTTCATCTCGCGACGTCAGTGCGGTGGCCGTCGTATTGCGAAACTCTCCAATACTTTTTGTTAAACGAAACGTACGGCGCCAAATAAATGCAAAACCAACGAAGGCTAAAAGCGTGATCAAGGCTTCTCCAGACAAATGCAACCAGGTTGCGCCCTCACCGATATCGGACATGATATCTAGGATCGTCAATACGGCGGTCAACGCGAGGCCGAACAAAATAGTCCAGTTCTCCAATCGTTCGCGATCATCTGCCCGAAAAGCTGCCATATCGAATTGCTCCTTGATGGCTCCAATATAGGGCTTTTGCCGGATGCGCACAAAGCGAATTAAAAATAAAATAGCCAGAGTGATTCAAATCTGGGGGGCCCATGACACATCCATTCAAGCTCGCAATTCTTACAATTCTAGGATTTCTGACGTTGCTGAATTCGGGCTGCCACTCTTTCATGAACAAAATTCCCGAGCCTAGTGCGGACAGCTCGACTTCGGCCACGCTAGATTCTTTTGCTACTTTGGATTCGCAAATATTTTCGCCAAAATGCGTTGCCTGTCACTCGGCGGCCAATCCGAAAGGCAATGTCGATATGTCTAGTTATGCAGGGATCCTGCATGGTCAAGGTGTGGTCGTTCCTGGTCACGCGGAAAGCAGTTTAATGTATTCGGAAGTCGCTTCGCACGGAATGCCCGAAGGTGGCCCCGCGCTGAGCGATCGCGAAGTCACGGCCATTGCTGAATGGATCAATGCCGGGGCCACTGACGGTAATTTCGCAAGCTCGAATCCACAGCCGCAGCCAACACCAATTGCTACGCCGGCTCCAGCGCCAGCACCAAATCCCGTTCCGATCGCGACCCCGGTGCCGTCGCAATATTCAGCTATTCAAACGCTGCTCTTCGATAAATCCTGCGTTCGTTGCCACTCTAATACGAAAACCTCCGGCAACGTGAATCTCGCAAACTACCAAAAACTGATGGGCAACGCTCGCCCTAAAGTGATCGTTGCAGGGGATGCCTTTAAGAGCCTCGTCTACACAGAGATTGAAAAAGGCAGCATGCCCCCAAGTGGCGCGCGCATCGATCCTCAATTAATGACTCTATTGAAAGACTGGATTAATGCCGGAGCTAAAAATTAGCTTTTGGCAAATCGCGGAGCTGATCTTCCGTCAGTGGGATCAGGTTTTGAAAGCGCGTGTCCCGCTCACGCTTTAGATCCGCTAACAAACCGACGAAGACAGACCGAGCTTCGTCGAACTTTTGAGTTACTCGTAAAATTATTCCCAAATTAATTCGCATTTCGTAGGTATCGCGGTTTTTTGGGGATTGCGCGATCCCTTGCCTCAGCAATTCCGTCGCTTTCGCGTAAGAGTGGCTTTTGTAAGTCACGTCGCCGTAAATATTAACGAGATTATTGTATGCGACCGACTTGGCCGAACGATCGCCCGAGCCAAGAATAGCGTCTTCATAGTAATTAGCGGCCTCTTCGACAGCGAACCCAAAGTATTTATTTAGAGACCTTCGGTTGACGACTCTCGCCTAATACTTTTTGGATAAATTCGGACTTGCGAGCCCTATACTTAGTTTGGTCCAAACCAGTGCACCCTAGTTTCAGTTCGTTATAGCTTTTCAGCAACTTTGCATCCGCTAACAGAATATCCCGAAAGGTTATAAACATTTCGAATTCGGAACCCGCTTCGATCAACTGGATGGCCAATTCTTCACCGCGGGTGGAAATCTTCGTCATAACCCGCCCCACAGCTTACATGTAGTCCTATTTTGAGCTAGGATGTGGTAATGGCGGGTATAGAATCTCATAACACTCAAAAACTGAACGACGGCGTAGGACCTACCTACCACCGAATTTATTCTATCGAATTTGCGGGCAGTATTGCCTGCGCCGAAGCCGCCATGCAAGAACTGCAGAGAAATCCAGATCAGTTTTCGCCGCAGCTCCTTGCGACTTTTGAAAAAATCCGGGGCTCAAGCGAAGAACTTCGTAAACAAGACGAATTTCAGATT
>JACMRP010000342.1 GCA_014376325.1 Pseudobdellovibrionaceae bacterium | reverse complement strand
TGCCAACTTTAAACAATCGCGCCTTTTCCGCGGCAATTTTTTCCCGGACTAAAGGATGTAAAATAAGTTCTAGTTTTTTGAGTTGATCAGCTCGACCAAAGACGAGCTGCCCCAACTGAGCGCGGTTTAAACTGCCGTCTAAATTTCGGACACCTATGCCAAAAGTCCTGAATATTTCGTCCAGTGCAGGACCTTGGACCTGGGTCTGCTCATGGGAAATTTGATCTGCATCCAAAACTTCAAAGCCCAAAGTCCTGAGGAACTTTGTGACAGTGCTTTTTCCGCTAGCGATTCCGCCGGTAAGTCCGATCCATTTCATAGAATATTTAGTCCAGTTTCGTTAAGTACTTTCAATACTTTACCGATAGATTACTTACAAGGGAAACCTAAATTCATGTCGCAGCAGTTAGAACAGTTCGGCAAATACTTACTTCTCGAGAAGCTCGCGTCCGGCGGCATGGCGGAAGTGTATCTTGCGAAGTCTGTTGGTGCGGTCGGCGTGAACAAATTCGTCGCGGTCAAACGCATTCTTCCCCAATATTCCCAGAGCAAAGAATACATCGACATGTTCAAAGAAGAAGCGAAGATCGCCGTGAACTTAAATCACGGAAACGTCGTTTCGATTTACGACTTCGGTGTCGAGCACGATCAATTTTACCTCGTGATGGAATACGTCGAAGGACGTAACCTTCGTCAAATCATCAACGAGATGAAAAAATCGAACGTGCAATTCAGCACGGACCAAATTGTCTTTATCGCAAAAGAAGTCGCGGCCGGTTTAGATCACGCCCATCGTTGCATCGATGGCAGCACCGGGCGCCCGCTGAACATTACTCACCGGGATATGAGTCCGCAAAATATCATGGTCAGCTTTGAAGGCGAAACCAAGATCATCGACTTCGGTATCGCGAAGGCCGAAACTCAAGTAGAAGCGACCAAGGCCGGAACCCTGAAAGGCAAATTCGGTTATATGAGTCCCGAACAAGCGGACGGTATGCCGATCGATCTCCGCACCGATATTTTCTCTTTAGGTATCGTGCTTTGGGAACTTCTCGCGAACGATCGACTTTTTACCTCTAGCAGTGAAGCCGCGATCTTACGCAAGATTCGCGAATGCCAGGTGCCGAGCATTCGTAAAATTAATCCTTCAGTACCGCCAGAGCTAGAACGCATCGTGAACAAAGCGCTCGCTAAAGACAAAAGTCTTCGTTATCAAACGGCGGCGGCACTACATCGCGATCTGAACCGGTTCCTGAACACCCAATATCCAGAGTTTTCTCCACATGATTTCAGCGTGTTTGTAAAAACCGCATTTTCGCAGATATTCCTCGAACAAAAACGTCGGCTTGTGGAGTATTCGAAACTTTCAATCCAGACTCACGAAGACAAAACGCTGGTTACTCGCACCGTCGGCAACCGCACCGAAGTCATCGGCCAGGTCGCACAAACCGCGGCCCAACGTGGCGCTACGATCACAAACCTTTCTGTCCTGAACGGCGGCAACGTTCAAATAGACAACGACGATCTCGATCTAGATATGAATACTGAGATGAAAATTAATCTCGACACCTTAAAGTCTGGTGGCGAAAAAGGCACGAGTCCGCGCAAAGAATTCTATAGCACAACTTCCCGTCCACGCCCTGGTCAAACAACCAAGGTAACCAATACATATAATTCGGCAAAACTTCGTCAAAGCACTTCGCCAGCGATGGTAGAGCAAATCGTAACTTGGTCTTTGATCCTCGCGGTCGTGACGGGTCTTGGTTTCGGTGGCTGGTATCTGCACACGAATCCGGCGGGTCAACGAATCGTAAAAAATATTTTGAATAGTGATTCTGATAAACCACTCAGCACCGCAATGCCCGTTGTGCAGACGACCGAACAAGCATCGAAATCGCAATACAGCGTGATGTTAACGAGCGACCCCGTCGGCGCAAGAATCTATATCAACGGTGAAGACACGGGTTCTTATACGCCGAACCGCCGCTCTCTTGAAGCCAATAAAGATTACGCCATAACTTTGAAAAAAGATAATTTCCTGAACTACGAAGGCACGATCAAAGCATTGCAGAACGGGTCTTCGTTCAATATGTCCTTGCAGCCTGCAGTGAAAGCTGGCTACGTCACGATCATCGTACCGAATGGCGGACTCAGTACCGTTATTTACGTGAACGGTATTCGTCTCGGCGAAAAGCCGCCAATCAATCGTTACGCCGTGCAAGCCGGTATACCGATTAAAATAACCGCCTACGACCCGTTCAGGAAATTAACATCCGAACAAAGGGTCACCGTCGAAGCCAATCAGAAAAAGACGGTGGAGCTGATCCTGGGCATGCACCAACGTAAACCTTCGAGTCGTTAAAAAATGAAAAAAACTACCACGAATACCACCATCGGCCAAAGCATTCTGTCGTTCCGCGAACGAACTGCCGAAAAAGCAGTGCAGTTTAAAAAGAATCACAAATGGCAAAGCCGCAGCTGGCCCGAATACTACAAAGACCTAGAAATGATGGGCGCAGGTTTACTCGCTTTAGGCGTAAAACCTAACGACCGAGTCGCCGTCATGTCTTCGACCCGCTATGAGTGGTCCGTGATGGACTTAGCGACGATGGGCGTTCACGCTATCGTCGTTTCGATTTATCAAAACAACACGCCAGAAGATATCCAATACATCGTAAATAACTCCGGAGCGAAAATTTTGTTTATTGAAACCGAAGCAACGCTGCCGCTGTGGCAACAAATCGCTTCGAAGTGCCCGTCCATCGAAAAGGTCGTGCTGATCGAAAACAAAAGCCCTTACGAAGATAAAAAATCAAAGATCACCACCTGGGATCAAGTGCGTTCGCAAGGAATCGAGCTTCTGCGGAAGACCCCTACGGCCTTCGAAAAACTTTGCGGCAGTATCAAATCCACCGACACCGCGACTTTGCTGTACACTTCCGGAACGACGGGCACCCCGAAAGGTGTCGTCATCACCCACACGCAAATTATTTCCGAAGTTGCCGAAGCCTTTACGATGTTCGGGGTAGATGATAAAGACGTCTCGCTATCTTTTTTGCCTTACGCCCACGTTTTCGGGCGTATCGAGCATTGGGGACACGCTTACATGGGCTTTACGATGGCCTATGCCGAAAGCATCGAAAAGGTTCGCGTCAACTTGACCGAAGTACGTCCGACGTTTTTATTGTCGGTCCCACGTATTTACGAGAAAATTTACTCCGCGATCGGTTCACAAGTCGACTCTTCCCCGATCAAGAAAAAAATGTTCGAATGGGCCGTCGGCGTCGGTCGCAAGATCACGGAACTAAAATTGACCCACCAGACAATTCCGCTGGAGCTTCTGGCCACGTACGAAGTGGCAAAGCGTTTAGTCCTTAGCAAAGTGACGTCCGCATTCGGTGGGCGACTTCGTTTTGCGGTCAGTGGGGGCGCCCCGCTGGCTCAAGATATCTCTAGCTTCTTTCATGCGGCAGGCGTTTTGATTCTTGAAGGTTACGGCCTGACCGAGACCACGGCCGCGATCACCGTCAACACTCCGTTTAACTATAAGTTTGGCTCTGTTGGCCGTCCCATCGGCGACACGCAGTTAAAAATCGCGGAAGACGGCGAAGTTTTGGTCCGCAGCAAAAAAGTCATGAAAGAGTATTACAATAATCCTGAAGCCACAGCCGAAGTCTTTACCGGTGATTGGTTCCACACCGGCGACATCGGAATTATATTGCAAGGCGGAGATTTAAAAATCACCGACCGCAAAAAAGATCTCATCAAAACGGCCGGCGGCAAATACGTGGCGCCCCAAAAACTAGAGGGGCTGTTAAAGCTGCACCCGCTGATTTCGCAAGCGCTCATCTCGGGCGATCAAAAAAAATACATCGTTGCGGTGTTAACCTTAGATGCCGAAGCATTGCAAAAAATGGCGAAGGCCGAAAACGAAAACTTTTCGGACTGGAAGCAATTGACCCAGTCCCCGTGGATCCAAGACAAGGTCCGTGACCTGATCGCGGAAACGAATGCGGGACTTGCCAGCTGGGAAAGCATCAAACGATTTTTGGTGTTACCGACCGAGTTCACGGTCGAAAGCGGAGAGCTAACGCCTTCCCTAAAACTAAAACGAAAATTCCTTACGCAGAAACTGCACACGGAAATCGAAAGCCTGTATAACTGATTCCAAAATTTTCCGATTCGATTTACAGTCTTTCCGTGAAGTCACGGTTTAGAACCTAGCGCTTCTTCGTCGCCCGCGGCTCAAAGAAATCCACGACGACTTTTGAAGTGTCCTTGGTGCCCTTGACCTGAAATACCCGGGCAACCGTTCCCGGTTTTAAATCCAGAGTTACGTTCAGAGCTTTATCTTCGGGATCCAATATCATGGATGTTTTCTTCACAAATAAAGAGCCTTTGAAACGATCCTGTAACCGACCTTCGTCGAGGCGGCTGATCGGCATCTGATCGAAATCTAAAATCAATTTGCTGGGATTTTTCTTCAGCTCTGCGTGGAAGTAGGCCGGCATGCCTTTGAGGGCTTGGCCTTGCATATCGCCGATATCGATGACAACTCTTTCAACGCGTTTTTTTTTGTCGGCGGTCCGTCGCAGGTCCAGGAGGCTGAAACCGGATCCGGCAACTCCCCCAGTGGCGGCGCCTTCATTAAACAGGATTTTTCCGATGACTGGAGGCTTCACTTTCGCGGGAATCGCCGCGAAGACTGGCAGTGAGTAACTAATGGAAATGGCCGCGATTATAAGAAACTTGTTCATCCTTGAACTCCTCGTCTTGATGACATCATTCTTGCGTGAACGGAGATGGCGGTCAACCAACGTCGATCTTTTAACCAGTTTTTGTTTTCTCGGGCCGAGAATGTGGAATCCTCTGTTGTCGCCAATAGATAGACAGTTTTTGAAACTTTCAAATAGCTACAGGAGAGTCCGTCACATGAACCGGATAAGCTAGGTCTATAGTTTGATTCACCAGGAGGCCCCATGAAGTTCTCGATGAAACTGCAAACACCAAAATCTCTGTTTGAGCCAATGTTCGTGATTGCAAGCATGCTCTTAATCATCCTTTCGGTTCAATAGTTCTGGCTCATTCGCCTTAAACAACTCGATAGCACCAAGTAGCGGCCCTAAAAGGGCCGCTGTCTAATTCATACGCGGGCTTCCCAGACCAGCTCGATCCTAACTCATCTCCGCCACAATTCTTTTAGGCATACGATTTGTACATAAACCCGACGAGTGTGAAAATTTGTATTAACCAAATGGTTAATATTTGCTGAAACAATTAACTAACGAAATCTATGGGTGTGTTGTGCTGCGAGCTATAACTGCTTCATACAAATGCAGCACCTTAAGACTGCGCAACACTAACTAGGAGACAGAGTATGAAAACGAATTTTTTAAGATCAACAGTTATGGCGACAAGTTTAATTCTAGCCCTCACCGCTTGCGGCGAAAAAGCTCAAGTAAAAAAAGCGGACGGCACTGAAGGCAAGATTGAAGTGACGACCCCTCCAAAAGGTTCGAACGAAGATCTGACCGTAACGGTTGACGCAAAACCCGTCGTGGACGCTTCTGGCTTAGCCGATGCGGCCGAGCAGTTGGTAGGACCCTACTCTTTCATGCTTGCCGATAAAGTTTTCGACGCCGCTCTTGAAAAAGACGCGAACAACATGAAGGCCCAGTTTTATAAAGCCCTCTTAAAACGCATGATGATCTTTAAAGGAATCGCGACTCGCGTGCGCCCGGTGATTAAAACCAACGGCAACATCGCTCAATTAGATAAGTCGGTGAAAGATTTCCCAGAGTCTGCTTTGAAAACTTTCTTGCTCGAAGGCAAAGAAGATCTGCAAAAGCCTTCAAATATCATCACTATCTTAGCTGAGTATAAAAACGCGGTGAATGACTTCCGTAAATTTACGAAGTTGCATGCTGACTTAGAACTGACTTTGAACTTGAACCCATTGTTATTCCAGAAACAAATCACCGAAGAGGCCACTGACGCGTGTTCCGTGATCGCAAATCCGGATAAGAGCGTGACCGTATCTTGTGATTACAGCAAAGCCGCACAGAAAAAAATCAACTCTGCCGACATGGTTGTGTTATCGCAAATGGCTGCCGGCGAAGTGCTTTATCTTTCTATGTACACCGCCTACGACGTCGATGCTTTAGCTGACCTTGCTGCCGATAAATCTTTAGAAGGCAAATCTGCAGAACAAATCTTGGCCCGTTTGAAATCAATGCCAACCGTTGCGGGTCTGCGTAAAGACCAGTCCCTCAGCACGATCCCGACTTTAGGTGCCGACTTCGTAGCCGCTTATCAGTGGGCGATGAAATACCAAGGTAACTTGTGCGCTAAAGGCGAAGGTAAAAAGAACCGTCCAGGATTCTTAGTTAATCAGGGTGTTTGTGTTCAGCATTCAACGGAAGCGGACCAATCTATCGCAATGTTGAACGCGGCCCTTTCAAGCGCGATTTCAATGCCGGTACGTAATGCTCGCGGCGAAGAAGTTAGTCAAATCCGAGTGAACGTTGCTGGATTCTTGAAGAACCCACCGCAGGATTTGAAAATGTTGTTGCCAGAGACCGTGAACGCAGAAGGCAAAGTAACGAGCTTCGGTCCTGATAAAACTCTTGGTGGATTGTTCCCAGATGGCGACGTTGAACGTCTGACAGTAAAATAAGGTATACCGATGAAATCGAACCGCTTCTTTACATTGAACAACTTGGGCAAGATGCTTTTGACCTTGCCCCTCAGCCTGACCGCCTTTGCGGAAATGAGCATGAAAAAAGTTGACGTCAAGAATTGCAATCAGGACGGTTCGATTTGCATGAACGTGACTGCCCCTTCGGCACAAATCGGTAGTTTGAAAATGATTTACGTGATGAAAGATGTCTCTGTCGAAATCAGTGGTCCTGGCAAAAGAAAAGAAATTTTATCCAGCCCACAAGGTTATTTAGATTTCGACAGCAACCAAGTAGTTCTGCAGAAAATAGATAAAAAAGGTGTTCTGACCGAACAGACTTTTAATCTAACGACGCTGGAACGAAAAACGTTTGTAACAAAATGAGTGTATTCATGAACAAGTTTTTTTTATTATTAACATTGAGCATGATGGTGACCCTGACCGCTTGCCAGCAAGGACCGCAGGGCACGAGTCCCGTCGGCACAAGCGTTGCGCCAAAACTTGGCGGCTCCGGCGGCGGCACGCCGACCTCTCCGGGCGGTGGCTCTGCTCCGGCACCGGGTGGTTCTTCCGGCAATGGCGGAGTAGATCCTACGGGTGGCGGAAACGGAATCAACGGCGTTAGTCTCGACAATTACAAAATTAAAATTAACGACCTGCCCGCTTTCACCCGCATCAAAGAAAATGTCATCGCAAGGCTAGCAAAGCGATTTCCGAAACTTGCGGGCGACCTGATGTTTGTTGCCGAAGGTAAGACTTGGTACAGAATCAAGACCCAATTAAATACTCTTCCGTCAGCAAAGATCGGTGTCAGTTTCAAAACAGAACAGTTTGCTTTGCAGAATGTCAGCGAAATCTGGATCAATGATTTAATCTACGTCGATATGAAAGACCGCGACCAAGATGGGCTGATCCTGCACGAAATGGTGATGGGAGTCCGTCTTTTAGAGTTCGCAAACGAATTGGACCGCTGTTTAGCTTCAGTCGAATACTTTAAACTAGATCCCGCAACGGCCGAAAGTTATCCAGAGAAACGCAGAGAATGTTTTAAGAAAAACAAACTCGCATCCGATCTGGGCCAGGCCGCGATGGGTTTAGGAAGAACGATCAAACTCGAAGATTTCGACTATTTTTCGATCCGAACTCTGACCGCACAATTAATGGAAGAAGTTGATTCGATCAACGCGGAAGAGTTAGAAGACTGGATGTCGATCAGGAACTTCCGAAAGTACTAGAAGTGTTTAGTTTAAAAACTTAAAAGTCGAACCAGTCGATATTCAAACATCGGGTGGTTTCGGACTTCGAAGGCGGAACGATTTTCAAAACCTGATCGATCAGATTAGAAATCTCTTGCCGAATTTGTTCAGCCGCCGCTTCCGACAAACTCATCGGACCCGTATAAAATAAATTCTCGTCCCCGGTCTGAACCATTTTATTAAATCCCTGCAGTCGCCAGTTTTGATGCTGCTTTGTCGAGAGTAAATTCGACGACCCCAGGTAAATCTTCGCGGGACCCAGTTCTAGTTCGCCTTTTTTTTGAATCAACATTCCGTGCGACAATAAAAAATCCATCACTTTCTGAACTTGATTACGCGGAAGATTTAACCTTTGCGAAATCACTGCCGAGTCGTTAAAGCCATCGCAAGAAGCGACCATGCGGATCCCGCTGTACATCCAACTCGAATAAAACACCGCGCGAGTTTCCTCTGATAGTTCGACTTCTTTTTTGATGCGATTTTCAAGCTTACGCGCCTTTTCTTGGCGTTCTTT
>JACMRP010000341.1 GCA_014376325.1 Pseudobdellovibrionaceae bacterium | reverse complement strand
GTCTTGGGCGGACGCTACGCCTGGGCGCCAGCGGGTTGTTAGTAGATTCCGAGAGTTCTCCGAACCAAATGGTACCAGCTCGCTTTTGTTAATTCCGGAGCGACATGGAACTTTGCGCACGATGCGCAAAGTTAGCGGGGTTCGGGGGCGTCGAGCCCCTGATTGCAGGGATGCAGGAAGAAGTTCGGCACCAGCCGACTTCCGAATTTCAAAATTAAAACACCAACCAAACTCACAAAAGCGAGCTGGTACCTTTTGGTAATTCCGCTTTTATACAAAAAAAGGACCTGGTTTCCCAGATCCTTTCCAAATTTCGAATAATGTAAAACGCGGATTAGCGTTTTGAGAACTGGTAGCTTCTGCGAGCTCCTGATTTTCCGTACTTCTTACGCTCAACCATACGAGGGTCACGTGTTACGAAGCCGGCTTTTTTCAAAGCGTCTTTGAATTCAGGATTGAAAGCAACCAAAGCGCGAGTGATTCCGTGTCGAACCGCTCCTGCTTGTCCGTTTTCGCCGCCACCTTTTACGGTCACGCGAACGTCGAACTTATCAACTTGGCCAACGGTATCGAAAGGCTGCAAGATCACCATGCGTGATTGCATACGTTTCAAATAATCATCTGCTTTTAAACCGTTGATTGTGATTGTGCCTTTACCAGGCTTTAAGAAAATACGTGCCGATGCTGTTTTTCTTCTTCCGGTCGCGTAATAGAACTTTTCTGCAGCTGCCATTAAATTAGTCCTTCTTATTTCTGATTAGTCTTAACGGTGTAAACTTGCGGCTTTTGAGCAGCGTGTGGATGCTCTGCGCCCGTGTAGAGTTTCATTTTTGAAATCACTTGGCGAGATAGCTTGTTTGTAGGAAGCATTCCGCGAACCGCTTCTTGGAGAATGAAAGTTGAATCTTCAGCGTGTTTTTGCGCTGCAGTTTTTTCTTTCAAAGAACCGAAGAAACGAGTGTGAGTGAAATATTTTTTGCTGTTCATCTTGTTACCAGATAATTCAGCTTTGTCCGTGTTGATAACAACAACGAAATCACCAGTGTCTACGTTCGGAGAGTAGATTGGTTTGTCTTTACCGCGAAGAATAGTTGCAACTTGAGTGGCCAAACGACCCACTTTTAATCCAGTAGCATCAATAATGTGCCATTTGCGTTCAACTTCTTCGGCTTTAGCGTTCCAAGTCTTCATGAGGGCTCCAATAACGATCAAAATTCTATCAAAAGCTTTGCGAGGCAAACTAGATACAAGCATTGCCTCAAAACTGCAAGAAGGGATGTTTTAAATTTCGCGGCACCTATTGTCAAGTTCTAGGGGATAATAAACTCGCATCAGAAAGAGCCCCTCGGCCGGTGCCGCAGGACCCGCTTTGACTCGGTCCTTGGCCGCTATGATCGTTTTCATGGTCTCTGGCGATTGGCGTTTTTTTTCGAGCTCCATGGCGGTGCCGACGATGTTGCGAACCATCTGCTTCATGAATCCATTGCCCGTGATCGTAAACTGCAGCAAGTCCCTCCGGCGCCACTCCCAATCCGCCTGATAGATCGAGCGCACCGTGTGTGGAACGATGGTTCCGACGGACTGAAAACTCTTAAAGTCTTGTTTTCCTAAAAGAAATTCGGAACTTTCCTGCAGGTGTCCGATGTCGATGGGCCGACGTACCCAATCGGCATAACGGGTCAAAAAAGCGCCCGAGCGAGGACTATTATAAACGAGGTATCGATAGGTTTTTCTAGAAGCCGAGATCGTCGCGTGAAAGTCTTGCGGCGCCAGCCACACCTTTTTGACCGAAATCGATTTTGGAATATAAGGTTTCAAAGCCCAGGCAAGGTCCCACTTCAACAATCGGTCCACTGGACGTGTCGTGTCAAAATGGCAGACCTGCCCGAGGGCGTGGACTCCGGCATCCGTGCGACCGCTGGCGAAAAGGGTAATTTTTTCTTGAAAGACTTTTTCGAGCGCATCTTGCAAGACGTGCTGCACGCTTTTTAGCGGACCGTGGTTCTGCTTCTGCCAACCGCAAAAATCAGTGCCGTCGTACGAAACTAAAAACCGGATGCGTTGTTTTGCTGGGGCTGGAACTTCAGATTCAGACATTCTAGAAGTCAGCGCCTACGCCGACGCTAAAGATCCCGCCTGAAAAATCGAGCTCTTCGGAAAAGGCATATTGATATCGATACTCGCCGATGATCCACAAATTAGCGACGCCGTATTGATTGCTTAAGTCGAATGCCAGATTGCGATCCAACGCCGAAATATTAAACATGATTCCGCCGGCACCGTAAGCCCCCGGAGTTCCGCTAAAATGATTTTTATCATCATCGCGCAGTTCCGCGACACCGATATAACTAGCACCGCCGCTTGCGTACGGAGCTAGCCACTGACGTTTAAAATACTCAAAACGATAGATCACTCCCAAAGTGATCGGCACCGCAAAAAACTGGTAGCTTTCTTCAGAGCGTTCATCCGGCGTGGTCCCGCCTTCAGCGAAATAGCCCTTTGCTTCTGCGGTCGCGAAACCTACTCCGGCTTGCACGCCGAGCTTTCCGAAACTTGAAAATGGCTGCCATTCATATTCTGCCATCACCATCGGAAGCCCGCTCTCGCCGTACATCGAGGCAAAATTATGAATTCCGTCGGCGGCTAGAATCTTTGGCGGCTCCATCATACCGATGCGCACGATGCCGGTTTGGTTAGATTTTTTGGTACTCACTTTGTAAACGTAAGTTCCGTCTTGCTCGATGCGAATGAGTCCTTTTTTTGCATCTGGATGATGCAGCAACTTGACGCCCTTTTCGGGGGTCGTACCCGGTTTGTAAGTCGTTGCGGAATCCCCGCTCGAATAAGCGGGACGTGCCGCGCGGTTTGAAGGGCGCGGGGCCTGTTCTACCACGGGATCGGCGGATTGTTGTGCCGGAGACGGAATTGGATCCTCAAAAGCCGGAGTCGGAGCTGGTTCGTTGCTTGCTGCAGGATCTTCGCTCTGGACTGGGTCAAATTCATTATCATCCACGTAAGGTGGTTCGCGGGGCGGGGCTTCGGTCGATTGCGCGTGAGCAGATCCGAACGATATCGCGAGAAGTAAAATCACGAACGGCTTAAGCAGCGAGTTCACGATTCCTCCGCTTGATTCTTAAAGCCACTAAGGAGACGAAGGTCATTCCCGCAAATACTGAAAGCAATGCCTGGAAAAGCCCGATCGACAGACTAAGTTTTACGAACAGAAGCAACGGCCATAAAATACCGAGGCTGATGCTTTTCAAGACAGAACTTTCGGAAATCCAGTTCGCGGCGATTGGTCCAAATTTATAGTAGGCCTTTACAAATGCGCGGCCCGGAGAGTTCGTCAGTAAAAACTGATTTCGAAACTGACGGAAGGTCACGACTTCAGGAGCCATTTGGCTGCCGAAAGTAGCAGTCGCGATGAAACAGCTTTTGTCGTCGAGCAGTCCCACGACCGGCGTTGGTTTCGCGCAGACTTTGGTGCCGTCCGTTAAAACTGCATTTTTTGGATAGTTTAGAATATTGCCCGTTTGGTCCATGTTCCCTAAGGCGAAACAGTAGTTTATACCATTCTTGAGCCCGGTAATTTTATTTTCGGAAATGGATGGGCGAGTCGTTCCCGTCGTATCGCTAGTAACTGACAAAGTGACGTACGGCATTTTGTTGTTGATCGTGGCTGCGTTCGCCGCGCCTTCCGAATAAAACATGGCAACTCGGTCAAACTTCACGTCTGGCTGAGTTGTCGCCATCGTGTTTGTCGATGGTTGAAACTCGATTAGATAAACTTTTTCGTCCCCGCGTTTCATTTTGTAATCGCAAATTCCTTCGGCCTGAACAGTATTCGCAATTCCCGCCGTACAGGTCGTCGAAATTTCCGTTGCCGCTCCGCCGGGTACAGAATTCACTACTAATTTAAAATCGATTTTTTCATCGAGAACGTCGTCGTTATTCCAATCGATACCGACGCTCAAGGTTTGATTCGCCGGAAAGTTTAAACAAGTTGTCGCACTCACGCCCGCCAGTGCACACAAACTCGACCATTTAATACGAATGTAGAAAGGGTTGTTTACCGAAAGATTTTGCGCAGGCCCGTCATCGGTCCCGAGTGAGGTGGTTCCGGTTATCTTGTACTTCACTCGCGAGTTTGCGGTGAACGAACCTGCCGTCGAAGACTTCATTTGAATCGTTAGCAAACCGTTCACAAGATTGATCGAAGTCGGATTGCAAACTTTAAGTCCGGTGCCGTCGCAGGAGTTACAGGTTGAGTTCGCATCAGTCGGCGCAAGACAGCCGCCCGTGTTTCCGGCG
>JACMRP010000340.1 GCA_014376325.1 Pseudobdellovibrionaceae bacterium | reverse complement strand
GCGCGGCCGTTTTCTTTTTCAAAAATATCTTTGATTGTCTCTAGTAATTCGCGCTGGAGAGTCATTAGATGGCCGCGGACTTTTAAAAGTGCTTCCATTCCGGGATTGTTAACTTTTGTTTTCATTTGGACCTCTAGTTTTTGTTCTACTCTATGACCCGTGTGGCCATCAATACATTTTCATTCGGCATAGACGGGTAGGTCAAAGTTGACATCGCCGCCGAGTGAAACTTAGTTTGGGCGCCTGTCAGACCGCCTTTCCTTAAAACTTCCGCGAGGGGATCATTGCGTGAAAATTCTTATTATTTCGTTTTTTTTAGGGACTGGGTTGAGCGCACTCCATCCGTTACGGGGATAGTCGCTGGGATCTTAAAAATCCGGCGATTGGTTACGATTACGTGGATCGTTTGGCATACGATATTCAAATGCGTTTTGCGACTGGGGCCAATTTCGAAACGACGCCAGAGATGTTGAATGTTGCCCAAACGGGTGGCGTGAATTTGATCACGTCCTTCGTTCGGGATATCGGGACTTCTGGTTTTGCGACCGGTGCCGATTTTGTTTTCATTTACAAAACCTTCCATCGTAATTATGAAGACACGGACCGTTTCGTTGCGCGAGACTACGTTGTTATTTCACCCGTCGTGAAATACAACTTTACGGACCGCGTGAACCTATCAACGAATGTGGCGAAGCCGTTTATCGGACCACGCTCGGTCAGCGATGAGTGGGCTTTGCAGCCACTCTAAAGATGTTTACCTTGCGCCCTTCGTAAATATGTATCCCGAAAGATTTGCTTGGAACACTACGGCGTTGAATTTCATGAGCGTGTTTTCAGTTCTATAATCAGAGCTGACGTCCTTAGGGTCGAGTCGAGTCCTGGCGAGTCCAGGAAAGACTTCGTTTTTAAAGTTGGTTCCTGAATTTTCCGATCTGAAAGTTGAGGAACATTGACTATGAGAATTCAAATTCTTACTTTCTGCACATTGCTGCTTTCTTTGAGCGCACTTGGCGCATCGCTGTCTGCATCCATTGGACCGACATCGAACTTGCCCGTCTACAAAGCAAATTGGATCGAAACCAAAAAAATCGTTTCCAAAATTACCGGCGGAGAGACTTCCGTGCAATGGCGACAGCGCAACGTCGAAGTTCTGGGTAAATCGATTCAAGTAGCGACGATCACCTCTGGCGAAATTAAAGACACCACGGGCAGATTGATTCCGCGTGACCTCGCAGGTGCGATCGCTAAAATCAGCAAAATCAAAAAATGGAAACAAGAAACTCGTGGCGCATATACCGCGTACGAAGCGATGTTGCCGGATCAAGCACAGTACATGAAGGTTTTCGTTTACAAAAATAAAGACACTTACAAATACTCCATCGCGACGATGCGAGTGGCCTTTATGTTGCCGACGTATTTCGAGGCGGAACTGATTCAGCGCGAAGAAATCGGGGACATCAATGGTGTTGCCGATATGCGCGCGCCAGGCGGCAAGTACGCAGCGCTCTTCGCGGCAGTGGTTCCGAACGCGAACGCTATCGACTTTTCCGGTATCGTGAATTACTTCAATGGATGGCTTGGGGTCGGGCAGACGGCGGCACAAGGGGTTGCGCAAGCTCCGGCAGCGATTAACAATTTGGCTACTGCCGGCAACAACGGTGCAGCGTCTATAAACAGTGCGTCCGTTTCTATCAATGGTCTGAGCGCGACCGCCGGGGCCAGCAGTGCAGAGCTTTCTGGTGCGGCAGATCGTTTTGGTACGAAGCTAGAAAAATTCGACAAAACTCTTCAGGGATTTCAGGATAATTCCAAAGTTGCGAAAACGGCGCTGGTCGCAGGTCTTGCAGGTGGATTTGGTGGCGCTGCGGGAGCCTCGATCTTTCATTACGGCGCGCAGGGCATCGCGTACGGCGCTCGTGAAATTTATTACCTCATCACGGGGGATTTAAAACCCGAGATTCGTGCTCAGATGGGAGCTGCCGGACAAATAGCTTGGGATTCTATCGACGCTCTTTCGGCTGAGGTCATCAACATGACGACTCAGATGGATCTTGAGCAGCAGGCTATGAAAATGGCGACGGGTGCCGACGCCATGACTTACGATAAGGCAAAAGCAAAAATTCGGTTGCTTGAAAGTGACTTACGAAAGTTAACGAATCGTTTAGATAACGACACTGATCAGGATCGAAGAGTTAAGTGCACCCAACAAATGGGACCCATCGAGGACGAAATAGCTCATCTCAAGAAATTTTTGCCAATTCTGGATGCTCAGAAAAATGGAAATGACGTTTGCACGAGCTTCGCCAGAAAGTACGAACGTTGGGTCGCTATCGAAAACGACATCCAAGAAGCTCGAAATGCGATTCTGAATAATACGATCGTCGTCATCGCAAAAGCTAATAGAGAGCTGCAAGATTCTGCCAAAGTTCTTTCGAGCGCGCGCGAGGAAGCAAACGAGTGCGATTATTCGGTAGGGATTAAAAAAGCCACGCGTTTTGTCGGAAACGAAGATGGCTGCATCTGTTCAACGCGGCTTAAATCGGACCGTTGTTTAACGGCCTGCAGTTCGCTCGAGAATTTACAAAGCGCGCAGTTTGCGTGCAACGATTCCGCGAAGGCGAATAAGAATTTAGATCCCCTCGAGCAGTTCCAAAAAGAATCGGCGCTTATTCGTAATAACAGCGAAAGCTATTTACGGAGACAGCAAAAAGTCGCTGATCCGCAAGGTTATGAAAGATTGCAGACAAATTTAACGATGAAATTTGCGGAAGAGCTTAAAAAATGTCCGTCGGCACCGAACGTGGTTTTGCCGATCGATATTCAACGAGGTCAGGCCAAGGCGGCGGCGGCCGCCGATCGACCTCTGGCTTCCGGAGACGTTGGAGGCTTTCCGACACCGAATCAGTCGAGTGGCTTCACGGATTTCCTTCTGAGTCCCTTTAAAAAGCTCTACCGTGCGGTAACCGGCCGCTAAAACGCCGCTAAACTTTCCGCACTAGAGTGTGAAGAAAAAATCTAAGTTCTGTGATTGTGTCTCTGCGCATAAAGTGCAAACTCTATAGTGTGAGATCTCGCCTCTGTTGCCTTCTAATATTATTCATCGTTCAATGTCAGTCCATACCTAAAAACTATGCGGCGATGCCTTCGCATGCGGTTCGTAATGTTGCTTCGACAAAGCTAGCGCAGCGTCTAGAACCCCAACTAGCGCAGCATCCCGGTCTGAACGGATTTTATCCATTAGCTGAAGGAACCGATGCGCTGATTGCGCGACTTGCGGCAGCCCACGTTGCTGAAAAAACCTTGGATATTCAGTATTACATTTGGCAAGACGACATGGCCGGCAGATTAGTCATGGAGGCGATCCTTGAGGCCGCCGACCGTGGTGTTCGGGTGCGTTTACTTCTAGACGATCTGAATATAGGAACACACGAAGACCCGTTGCTGACGCTCGACACGCACCCGAACATTGAAGTTCGAATGTTTAATCCATTTGCGAATCGCAAAGTTCGCTTTTTTGAAATCGTGCGTTTTGATCAGGCCAATCGGCGCATGCACAATAAGACTTTTATTACCGATAATCTAACGGCCATTGTTGGGGGGCGGAATATCGGTAATGAGTATTTTATGGCCTCGAAAGAAATGAACTTCGGCGATTATGATGTTTGGGTCACTGGGCCCATCGTGCCAGAGATTTCAAAATCGTTTGATGCTTACTGGAATCACGAGCTCGCAGTTCCGATCACGGCACTGAATAAAAGAAAAGTTGAGGCGGATGAACTCGCAAAGCTGCACGGTTTTTTTGCCAAGTTTCGTGAAGAAGTTCGGACGACACCGTACGCTTACGCGCTCGAAGAATCAGAACTTCGCCGGCATTTTAACGAAGGCACTATGAAGGTCTACTGGGGCAAGGGAGAATTTATTTCAGACTCTCCCGACAAGCTAAATGTTGAAAAAGAAAAAGCTCCAGAGATCGAAACGCACCGTATGCGAACGGTTCAACGTGGCCTTTCAAGGGATGCGCAAAAAGAATTGTTTTTTGTTACACCGTATTTTATTCCGGGCAAAGAAGGCGTGGGGTTCTTTGAACGGCAAATAAAACGTGGCGTGAAGGTCACCATCCTGACGAACTCCTTGGCATCGAGCGATGTAGTTTCGGTGTTTCCTGGTTACAAACGATACCGCGCGGATCTTTTGAAAGTGGGCGTTGAACTTTATGAATTAAAACCCCGGGGCGAGATCTTTCGTAAAGCCCAAGGAATCGGTTCCGGTTCGCAATCGGGGCTTCACGCTAAGGTCTACGCTTTCGATCGGGAAAGACTTTTTATTGGATCTATGAATTTGGATCCGCGATCTCTGGAAGTGAACAGCGAACTCGGTGTCATCGTCGAATCGCCGGACATGACGACGCAATTTGTGGAACCACTGGCGCGCCAGTTGCCCACTCTAGCGTACAAAGTTTCACTCGACGCAAGCGGAGACCTTCACTGGACAACGCTCGAAGACGGAAAGACCGTGATCCTGCAGTCTGAACCCGAAGCGACGCTGTGGCGAAGATTGAAAAGCACTGTTTACTCTTGGATCATGCCCGAAACGATGTTGTAGCCGCGCGCGTCAGTAAAATCCAATGGAAGGTCCGCGACGAAGCGACTATATTTTTCCCAGAGGAATCAAAATCATGCTGAAGAATCTGGAACTGAATGGGCGTTTGAGCGTTCAGGAGTTGTCCAACTTTGTTTTTTGCCGCGAAAGTTTTGATAAAATCAAAATCAGTGAACAGCTTCAGATCAAAGTCAGAACTTCGTTCGAGGCTTTGCACGCCCTGATCGCTAAAAGTGTTCCTATTTATGGCGTCACGACTGGGTTTGGTGATAGCTCCACTCGCTACGTTAAAAAAGATCACGCGGAACTCTTACAAAAAAATCTGATAAATTATCTGAGCTGTGGACAAGGTAAAACGATTCCTCCAGAAGCCGCACGGGCGATGTTTTTAATTCGTTTGAATTCTCTTTGCCAGGGAATTTCTGCGGTCAGTCCCGAACTGATCGAACGCATGTGTTTGTTGTTAGAAAAAGATATTTTACCCGTCGTGCCTTGCGAAGGGTCTTTGGGCGCAAGTGGGGATCTGGTGCCGTTAGCTTATCTGGGTCAAACGATTCAAGGTTTTGGCGCCGTCCAGAATAACGGTACCGTACAAGATGCCGCACCCGTCTTTGCGAAACATAAAATTTCTGCTTACACGCTAAAACCTAAAGAGGGTCTAGCCATAGTCAATGGAACCTCAACGATGGCGGGCGTTGTTCTTTATAATTTAAAACTGGTTGATCACATTGTTGAGCTCTGCGAAGTTGCTACCGCATGGCAGTGTTTGCTGCTAGGCGGGCGCAAAGAGGCATTCGGTTCATTCATCAACGAAGTCGCAAAGACGAATCCTGGCCAATCTGAGAGCGCAAAAAACATTCGCGAAATTCTAGCCGACGAAAATTATAGTCCCGCTCGAGGCCAAGACATTGCCGTT
>JACMRP010000339.1 GCA_014376325.1 Pseudobdellovibrionaceae bacterium | reverse complement strand
CGACTCCAGGCTAGTTTTACTGTTCTGGATCAAAGGAATCCGTGAACTCTGCCGAAAATGAAGGCATGACAAATAAAATAATTCTTTTCGCGTCTTTGGTGATTTTGGCAAGCGCGTGCGCGCCAAAAAATTTAGAAAGTATTCAGCAAGCTTCTAGTGAAACAACGGCCGCCGTCGGATGTACAAATTTTGAAGCCCAAACTTACTCCGCGATCGAAAAGTTTCTGGTCGAACAAAACGAAATTCCGTCGAGTGAAGAGCTCAAGCATCAGTTGAAGGTTTCGTTGAAAAGTCTGAAGGCGACCCAGGAAAATTTGACCGAAGCAAATGTAAATGCACTTTCGTACAAAGTGGGCGATCTCTTCGATACGCTTTTGATCGAGACGGCGCAAAAAGAAAATGTCAAAGACGCAAACGAAATGTTGGCGTTGATCTCGGCACTCGAACTCGGTGACCAGACAACGGAAGTTCGCGCATCGTTGCAAGCACGCCTGAAGGCCAACTTCGAGTCGGTCAGTGCACAAGCTCAAGAAATGCAGGTCAGCTGTCAAAACCCGGTGGACAATGCGCCCCAAGCCATGGATCCGCATCTAGAGGCGACAGCGCTACCGCTTGCGGTTTACGGTGCAAGGTTTGCGATGGCGACCGCTTATCAAACTTGCGAAGCCTTAGACGAGCCGGCAATGACGGCAGCGACTCCGGACGTTCAGGGAATTAAAATCACCGGCAAACATTCAGACGGCGTCGGTAACAAACGGGTGGTCGGAAGCTTATCGAGCGTTTTGAAAACTCATCCGTACTATAAAAACGTAAACAGTTACGGGGCTAGTTGTTTGAACCCGCGCACGTCGCCGTTGATTTATGATTATGGTGGAAAGCCATATTCGACGACAAGTTCAAGTTCTACTTTAAATTTCTTTAAGAACCATGGCAGCGGGACCGCGGCATTGGGGATCGATTGTTCTGGTTACGTTTTCACGGCGCTCGCGACGGCGGGCTTAAGAATGGCGCCAAACAAAAATAACAAAGCGATCAGCGTTCATGGGGTCAGCGCCACGATGTTTATCGAGCCACAGAAAAATGGCTTGAGCTGTATGGAAAAGATCACGGTCACACCTAAGGAACAACTTCGCGCCGGCGACGTCGTCGCGGTCCGCGGACATATCCTGATTATCGACTCGGTCGGAAGCGATCCATTCGGACTGGACGATATCAAGTCCCTGAGCGCTTGCTCTAAAGTGAGTTACAAAAATTTCGACTTCGTTGTTTCGCAAAGCAGTCCGAGCAAAGAAGGCATCGGCATCAACCGTTTCGAAGCAAAAGATTATTTGCCGGACAGTGAAAAGATGCGCGATGCGCTGACGAAGTACGCAACGTACGCATGTCAGGCACGCTACGGCGTAAAGAACATCACGCCAAGTTTGGGCACGGCTTCGATCGTTCGTCACAAGCTGACTTCAGAGTGCATGGGAACTCGCGTAGCACTTGAGCAAGAAAGCTGCGTCGCCGGATGTTCTCAGTTGAAAAAGTAAACTCCCACGAGTGCGACCTAGGTCTGGCTCCACTTTTGATTTTACGACGGGGCTAGATTAAGCTGTGTTTGCGGGGGATAGATGGTTCAAAATAATTCAGATTTACGTCGGCCAATTGGGATCTACATATTGGCGCTTCTGTTCATCCTCGCACCCATCGGAAATATATTTATAAGTTTTGCCGGCAGTGGAGTCGAAGGCTGGTATCGCCCCGAAGTTTTCAGCGATCTTTCGGCCGCGATTCCGTTTGCGGATTGGCTTTGGCTTGCCGGTATTTTTATCGCCGGATTATCGCTACTACTACGTCACAAATCTGCGTGGGTTGCCGGCGTCTTCACTCTACTGGTTGTCCTCATCATGAATACTTTTAGGGCGTTTAACGTGGATGAAAACACGCTGAATCCTGAATTTGTGCGCATGCAGATTTTGATTTCTATCCTTGTTACATTTTCGGTTTTGATCATCGCGTTTTACGCCCGGTATCCGTATCTGGATCGTCGTCAGCAGTGGATATTTCCGACGGCCCATCGTTACGACTTTCCGACTTCGATCACGGTGCACATAGATGGTGACGTCGTGGGTGTTACAGAGTCTATCTCTAGCGCCGGCGTCCGCATCCGGATGCCGAAGGTCGTCGATGCGCTCAAACACGCCAAAGACCTGCACGTGACTTTCAACGAAATGGATAATTTTGAAAAAATCAAAACAGAAATCGTCGAGTTTAACGGAACGACGCTGCGATTGCGCTTTAAACAGTTTGGGTGGGGACGTCGCGGACTTTTGGAAGCTTGGCTTAGGTCCAAAAAGTCTGCAACTCCGCATTCCGTCCTGGCTTAACGTCTAGAGGGCTCTACAGTTTTATCGCTCTAAACCGATACGGAAAGCATCTTCGTACTGAAAAGAGGTTCTCTTATGAAATGGCTCCGCAATTTTACCCACATTGCAAAAACTCTTTCTCTAACATTGTCGGCAACGACGATGGTATTGGCTCCACTCGCCCAAGGCGCCGAAGCGGCAAAAGCCAGCAAGATGACTCCGGTAAAAGTCGTCATCGACTATTCGAAATACAACTGGAAGGTCGATAAGACTTCGGTTCAAGACTTTATGAAGTCGACGGGCCTTAGCGGCAAAAAGAAAATGACGGTCGGCGAGTACTACACGAAGGTGCGCGCGAATTATCCGCCAAGTCTCCGCATCCAACTCGACAAGTGGGTTCAAGCAAATCGTGGCGAAATGATGCCGGACATTCAAGTCAGCACTTTTCAGGATAGCCAGGGCAAAGAACAAATTCGTTTGCAAGTTTCAGCACCGGGACAATCGGCAACGATTGCCTACGCTCCGGATAGCACGGACAAGTACATTAAGTTCAACAATACATATTTAGCACGCACCGATATGCTTTATCCGAATCAGGCAATCTTGAAGCTCGCACAAGGCGACAAGATGATCATGAAGAGCTTGAAAGAGGGCAAACAGATTGATCCTCTTAAGACTCCTTTGATGCTAAGTTACGCCGAATTCAACCGCCTTACGCCGATTCAGCGTTCTGCGTATATGATTCGACTGCGAGAATTAGTTCAGACTGCTGAGATGGTAAGCCAACGCTTCAACAAGAACAAAAAATCAGCTGAAGTTCTTCGCGATCGCTACGAATACTTTGCTCGCATGGTTTTAGGAGACGATGTAGAGGCTAAATCGAAAGTGACTACCTCAACAGGCACAAAAACCGTCCGCGGGGCAGCTCCTGGCGATAAGTGTATTATCAATGGTTACATTTCTATCTATGGTGAAAATTACTCTTGCGGTGGAACACAGCAAGGCGCGGTCGATTTTAAAGAGAAGCAGAAAGTTTATGGCGGAAGCTGCCCGAAGGGTCAGCGTTCGTGTAATCCACTTTTATATCGTCAGCCAAGCGGCGATCAAGTATGTATCAGCAATCCAGCCCAGTTTCGCGAAGCGACTTCGGGTGGATGTCCCGAACAATCCCCTCTTAAGACCGGCAAAGACAAACAAGATCTACTCAATGCTTTCCTAATTTCAAAAAATGCTAAAAGCCGTGTAACCGTTGATGCAGATGAATTTTCCATTGCCAGAAAAGATTTATCGAAAGAAGACTACTCGGCTTTGAGCGAATACGTTCTGCAAGTAAATGAATTCGTTGAGCAGGCCGTTAGCACTTGTAAAACAGTGCCGCTCTCCGACATTAAACAAATCCGTGACGAGCAAGCCTCTGCTTGCGAAGCGATTGCTCAACGTAAGATCAATGTCGACTTCTACGACAGCCCGGTGATCGCGCCAGTGCCATTGCCGCCGCCAGCGCCGCCAACTTTAGACTGTCAGTTTGAAAAGCCAGGTTCGATTCTGAATGAAGGTGAGTGCGTTTGCGAATCACCACGACGTGCAGGTACGATCGAAGACCCTACACGCGGTAAAATTCCTTCTTGTAACGATGAAGACGTGGTGATCGTAACGGTGCCGCCGCAAAAAGAAGCGGTAAAGTGTACCGACGATCAAACAAAAGAAGTGAATAAAGAAGGCAAAGAAACTTGCGTTGGCGCCGGATTCTTCTCGCGCAACAAGGGCTTGATCATCGGCGGCGCGATTGGCCTCGGTGCTTTGGCACTGTTCTTCGCTTCGAATCGTCATGGTTCAAATACGACGACTCAAGTTCCGGTGGATCCGTGCGGAGTTGCAATGGCCGGGAACATGGCGCTTTGCCATCCTCCAGTTGTAGTGCCACCAACGGTAGCGCCTCCTGTGCAACCGCCACCGATTACTCCGGTGACTCCAGTTACGCCGGTAACACCTGTTGTTCCGGTAGTTCCACCGGTGGTTGTGCCGCCGGCTCCTGTGATCCCGGTCCCGATCCCGACGACGACTGAGACCACGACGAATACTAATACGTCGACCTCTGGCGGAACTCGTTAATTCATTCTTTGAACGAAACAAAAAAAGGGTCCCAGACGGGGACCCTTTTTTTGTTTCTAAAATCAGCTCAGAAAAATTACTTCTTCTTTGCATCCTTTACTTCAACATCCGTCGCGATCATTTTGTATTTGATCGTAACCTTGGCGCCTTTTTTAACTTCGCCGTGAATGGCGGCGGCGTCTTTTGCGATCTCCCATTTTTCTCCACCTTTATCGACGGTGATGGTCGTATCGGTCACGTCCAAAACTGGACCTGTCACTTGGTAAGTTTTTTCGGCCGCAAAAACGCTGCCCGAAACTAGTAAGGTCAAAATCGTTCCTGTTAAAATGCGTAACATAAGATCTCCCTGGTTAATTATGTTTCACACTAGACTAAGGAGCGAATTCGATGAAGTCCATATTTAATTAGGTGTGGCCCCGTGATAAAATTTATGAAGGAGGTCCGCTTGCAAATTGATTCCGTCGAACAAGAGAAACCCTCCGTACCAACTGTTGATCCCAATCCGCAAAACCGGCCCACGCCATTTCCAGAGTCTTTAAATCGAAAATTCAGAAACCGCGAAAACTTGCACTGGGAAATAAAGGCAGG
>JACMRP010000338.1 GCA_014376325.1 Pseudobdellovibrionaceae bacterium | reverse complement strand
TCGCGTTGACCACACATCGTCTGCATAAGATTCACGCCGTGAATCTTTTTGAGGATAAAGTTTTTAATGTTGCTGGTCATCGCGCCCTTCATCATTGCGTGACCTTTGTAGTCCCCGGGCAAGATCGGTCCGGAGCTCAAGCGCATGTAAACTTGGTCTAACTCTTCTTGGGTCATCGCCTTGAAATCATCCGGCGATAAAGATTTTGCCATCGTTCGCCAAGCATCGGGTTTGGTTTGGTTTTCTAGCCAAGCAGGATCCGGCTTGCGGTTGTAGGGCATTCCGCTGAATTGTTCGGCAGTTAAATTCGGTTCTTTGAAGAACAGAACTTTTCCATTCGATACTTTCTTTTCGTACGCGTCTAGGGCGGCGAAACCCGGAACAACGTAGAAGCTCAGTGCAATCAGTAATAATTTTTTCATCTCTGCTCCTACAACGTCGCCAAGAAGGCTTTGAGTGCTTTTTTATCATCTTGTGGAAGACCGGTTCCAAAATCATGACCCAGATTTTCGTAATACGCATCACAGTTTGAATAGTACTTCAGGTAGATCTTCAAACGCGCGTTCTGATCTTTTTTGATAGTTTCTAACCAATCTTTCGGTTTTGAGTTCAGGTCCGCGATGTTAGTGATCCGTAAAGTTTCGAATGTTCCCATCGCCGTTTGACCCAGTTCGATGCCCGCAGCCTGACTGCCTGCACGCTGCCACCAGAATTGATCAAATAGGTTTCGCTGGGCCACTTTTTTGTCTTCCGGCGCCTTTGCCCAAGCCTCGTAGTAAGGAACGGCGGCGATCAAATCTGTCGCGAGGGATTTGATATCCAAACTGGTAATCGCATTGACCGGCATGCCTTTCGGAAATTCCAGATACATAGGTGCTGCGCCAGCAATAAAGTTCAGACTTAACCCCAATGGAAAACGAATCGGCTGATCCGTTAGTGCCACTTTTTTCACACGCTTCGCAGATGGAGTTAACAATTCATCGACCGAAGCTTCGTAAAGTTTTAATCGCGCTTCAACCGAAGGGTTAAAGTACATTGCGCAATTATACTTGGTGCTCGGATCCACTTGGGTTCCTTCGACGGTGCTCCGCCAAGGATTGAATTCACGATCGGGTTCGTTGCCGCAGATTTCAGGCCCGATAGCGTTGTTGTGCATAAACGGAGCGTGGGCCCACGCATTCAATAAAGAGATATTGCGATAATAACCACGACCGCCCCCGATTTTTTGCGATCGTGCGTTCGTCAGTACCGGTGCGCGATCGCGTGAATTTTCTGACGTGAAATCCTGCCAGACGTGGCCCTTCATGTGATTGCTATGAGCCGCACGACACTTGTAAGTGCCCACCTCGTCAACGCGGGTCGATTTGTCATTACCCATCCAGTCAAGACGAAGTTCTTCGCCGGTGGCTAAAACGTCTTTCACTTTAAAATCAATGCCTTCGAAATTTTCTGCCGCCGACATATCGTTCTTATTACTATTTTGCGATGAATGGCACTGGGCGCAGTTCTTCGCAAAAATGTTTTTACCATTCTGAACGAGATTTGATCCTGGGGCACCGCCGTAACGAGTGTTCAGGTAAGATTCAAGTTCAGTCTCGCGCAAGTTCTCTGGTTTTGCTTTGAAGACCACATCTTTTAAATCTGTCGGACGTCGTGATAATAGGTAACTAAGGATATCGCCGACGCGGTCTTCGTTGGCTCTCCAGCTAGCACACTGGTTCCGGCACTGACCAATATCAAATGGGGTTTGCCCATATCCGCGGATTGAAGGATCAAGTTCTCGCGTATTTGTGAGATGATTTGTCCAGCACTGCTCGGCACACATTCCGATGTTCGCGTAGACGCGCTGAACCGCTAAGTCTGGCCCCACGCTGTCTTCGCCGCCTTTTAGGATGTGCATAACTTCGCGAGTTTCGGTTGAACGCTTCCAGTATTTTTGACCGCCATTTTGGTATCTGATGACTTGGCAAGTTTCGCTCGGCGAACAAGATTCGACATTCACCCAACGATCCACTTTATCTTTAAATGTTGGCCGCTTTGCAAAGTTGATGATCGCGTTGACGGTTCCGCCATCATTGACGAAGTCATTCGGAACTGCGGACGTATCAACAACTCCGGGACGACTGTGCACGAACATCTGGTATTCGATGGTGTCATGCTTCACGCCACTGCCAAGAATCGCCGAAATATTTAAGTATTGATTGCCCGTTTCGCCCTTGACGTTTTTCCAAGTTGGGTGATTGACATTTTTTGGTGGATTCAACGGATCGAAAGCTGCGTGACAAGAAGCACATGCTTTACCGACCCGAAACGGAGTTTCGATTGAAGAATCAATTTCGGACTCGGTCATGCGTTTTTCATAGCCTTGCCAACCGCCGATCTTGGCCCATCGAGCCGCATTAAATCTTGGGTTCGGAAATTTACGGTAACCGATGGCGCCGGTAGGATTTCCGAAAGCAAGCTCGCATCGGCTTTCGCGCGGTTGATTATCAAGAGTATCGGCCGCTTTTACGATGGGGTGATCGCAGGCGGGATCTTCCCATTTGTTGGCTTTCGGATCCTTCAGCGAGTTCAGTAAAGCTTCATCTCCCACGCAATAGTCCCAACCGTAGGTGTCGCTCATGTTGGGAGTTCGTCCCTGGTATTTCATACCGCGGGCACCGCAATCTTTTCCTGGAGTGCAGCAATCGGGGTCGTTGATCAGACCCCAAGAATTAAAACGTTGCTCTCTACGATCGCCGCGCAGAATTTTGTACCAAGCGATCGGCGAATTTAAAGATTGCGGAAAGTAGTAGGAGTGCAGGCGTTCGTTCGGTGCTGACTTAAACCATATCTCTCGACCTGCGAGTTCTTTGATGGCGTCGGCTTCTGGCAATTGCGTGCCGAACTGAAATTTTCGATTGGTGTAGGTGCCGTCAACATTATGATCGTAACCATCTTTAGCAAACGGGTCCGTCGCGAGATATTTTTGTAAATCGGGATCGTTGTAGGCGGCCGCTGCGGCAGGTGTTCGCTCATCTTTTTTAGAAGACGATAAGCAAGCAACAAAAATAACACTCGCCGAAAGCAAAGCTCCCGAAATCATTACTAACTTCTTCATCCATAAACCCCTTGCACTATGACTTAAAAGTAGCAAAAGCTCAGAAGGACTAATAATTTAATGATTGCGGAGTGCGGAATCTAGACGATGGAGTGGTTGAGTAAGTCGAGTCCAGTGCGGGGCTGACCCCGCGCGGGACAAATTTTTTATTGGGAGTTAAAAAGTTGTTGGACTTTCTCTATCGGAACGCAGCCTTGTCCCAGTATATCGCCATGCCCGCCAAATCTTCTTCGATGCGCAACAGCTGATTGTACTTCGCAACGCGCTCTGAGCGGCACAGGCTGCCCGTCTTGATTTGTTGGCAATTCAAGGCCACGGCTAAGTCCGCGATCGTCGTGTCTTCGGTTTCGCCCGATCTGTGAGACATCACGGTCTTATATTTGTTTCTCTGCGCGAGGCTGACCGCTTCGGCAGTTTCGGTCAGAGTTCCGATTTGATTTACTTTGACCAACAATGCGTTGGCTGTTTTCTTTTCGATGCCCTGGCGAATGCGTTTTGGATTCGTCACGAACAAATCATCGCCAACCAATTGCACGTGTTCACCAAGTTCTGCAGTGCTTGCGGCCCAGGCGTCCCAGTCATCTTCGCCGAAGCCGTCTTCGATACTGACGAGCGGATATTTTTCAGACCAGCCTTTATAGACGGCCTGGAGCTCTTTCGCGGTGATCAGGTTACCTTCCCACTGGTACTTGCCTTCTTTGTACATTTCAGTCGCGGCAACATCCAATGCCAAGAAGACGTTTTGACCGGGCTCATAGCCTGCTTCTTGAATCGCGACCATCAGCAATTCCAAGGCATCTTGATTTGAAGTCAATTTCGGAGCAAAGCCGCCTTCATCTCCAACCGCTGTCGACAAACCTTTTTTGGCCAAAATCTTTTTGAGCGTGTGGAAAATCTCTGCACCCGCGCGCAGTGATTCTGCGTAGGAATTATTAACTGTCGGAACGATCATAAATTCTTGAACGTCGAGACCGTTGTTCGCGTGCGCACCGCCATTGATGACATTCATCAACGGAACAGGCAAACGGCAAGCTTGCGAGCCGCCAACGTAACGGTATAAAGGCATTTTTACGTCGAGCGAAGCCGCACGCGCTACCGCGAGCGATACTCCCAGGATGGCGTTTGCGCCCATATTAGATTTATTTTCAGTTCCGTCCACTTCGCGGAGGATCTTGTCGATATAAACTTGTTCGGTCACCGGCAGGCCCATCAATTCGGGAGCGAGCTTTTCACGAACATTGTCGACGGCTTTAAAAACGCCTTTGCCCATAAAT
>JACMRP010000052.1 GCA_014376325.1 Pseudobdellovibrionaceae bacterium | reverse complement strand
TTCACTTTCGAAATTGTTTGGCTTAGATACTTTTGGGATTTGCTAGGACATAGAAAAGCTTCGGCAAACGAATTTTCTTTTTTGCCAGAGAAAGAAGTACGGAACTGGCTTTTGCCGAAAATGACATCGGCGTAAGGGTTAGGGCCTGTTTTGCCCTTCACTCTATTCATAATACCCCAGCCGATTCCGGTCATGATATCCGTATCGGATTTTGCACTACACGTACCATTCCAATACCCTGTGGAAAATGATTCTGAATAAATCAACCGTGCAAGTATCTCGGCTTTTTCGCTCGCGTTGCGTGCGAACGCTTCTTCGGCATTTGTTTTTGGATCTAATTCTGGTTTGCACGAGCCAAGTTCCTAGGGTGCATTGCCTTGTTTTGATTTATTTTAAATCACAGCGCAGTTCACGCAGGTCGCAGGAGCAACATCGGCCGCGTATACATTCAAAGTCATCAGAAGTGTGAAAATAAAAATCATTTATCATTCTCAATTAAGTTGTCATAATTCGCTGCTGGTATGCGCGACTTCGCCAAAGGAGCTTGGCCTGGCTAAGGCTCGTAAGTTTTCGGCGATTTTTTTGCCGGCGTCCGGATGCGGGAAGTAAAGATTCACGACGTTTAAAAATTTAGCACCGTTATAAATTAAGCTAGGGGAACTTAAGTTCACGATTAAAAGTCTTTGCGCGAGGTCCTTGGGCATTTTTTCAAGCAGCGTGGCGGTTTTTGGACCGTGCACAACGTAGACACCGTAGCCGCACGATTTTTTCTTCATGTAGTCAGTCAGCATAAATGATTTAGTTGTCGAGGTCGTTTTTACCGCGCTGTATTTGACCGCAGAATCTTTAAACGAAGAAATAAAACCGCTGTTCGGCGAAAACACGCAAACATTTGATTCGGCAGCTGCCGGGGCTCTTTCAAGCGGGGTCTCCGTTGTTTTACGAAGGGCAACCTTGATGTTGAAATCCAAAATGCGCGCGTCGATTTCACGTAGTTTTTTGGTCGACAACGCAACGACTTTTGAGTTTTCGATTTCGCCTAATTTAGGAGTGTGTTTGTGAAGAAAGTCCTTCACGTTTAATATCCTAGTGACCTTCTCGTTAAGCTCTTCTTCGGTTAGTTCGCCACTGGCAACGGCCCTCTTAACTCTTTCAATAGCTTTGGCCTGGTCTTTAAAAGACCAAGTCATCATGATGACGTCGGCCCCGGCTTTTAATGCAAGCAAAGCAGTATCATGGGGACTTCCACTACTAGTTAGGCCTTTCATCTGAATATCATCGGTCATTACCAGTCCCGTGTAGCCGATTTTGTCTCTTAAAATGCCCTTAATAATATGCGGCGATAAAGTAGCTGGGGTATTGGTTTCGTCCAGTGACGGATACGTTAAATGGGACAACATGATGGCAGTATTGCTGCCAAGCTTTGCGAACTCCATAAAAGGTTTCATGTCCCGGTCGTAAAATGTCTGTTCACTGACTCGGGACTCAACTTGTTTTTTGTGTGGATCTCCAGACACGGAACCCACGCCCGGGAAATGTTTGGCGGTCGGAATTACAATTTCCTCCAACAAACCTTTAGAGACCGAATAGCCGATCGAGCTTACTTGCTCTGCATCCGATCCGAAAGATCGCTGGCCGATGAAGCTGTCCGATTTTGGGCTACTAATATCTAAGACGGGGGCCAAGTTCATATTAAAACCGAGGGTTCGGATGATCTTTGCAGTTTCTTGCCCAAGTCCGAGCGCGAGCTCTTTGTCCTGGGTCTGGCCGATAGACATCGCGTTCGGTATTGGTGGCTTGGTCGGAACACGTGCGACTTGTCCGCCTTCTTGGTCAACTGCGATGATCGGCATAGATTGGGTCGAGTTCACCGCGAGCGTTTGCAGTTGAGAATTCATCTTTGCAACTTGAGAAAGAGACGAGATGTTCCTCTTAAATAATATAAATGACGAAATTTTATATTTTTTAATAAAGTTTTCTAATTGCGAATCCACACGTTGTTGTGGAAACCCGATCAAAAATAGCTGCCCCACCTTCTGCTCGACGCTCATTTTATCCACCGTTGGCGATTCTTGAGCTAACACAAAGTTGGGGATTGCGGTCATTATGAAAAAACCGATAACACTACGGAAACAAAGTTTCATAGACTAAGGATAACAGCTTCGTACACGTGTTAAAGGCGAGTTCGTGTTGTTTGAAATAAAATGAACTTACGTCTAAAGGTAAACATTGAAAACAACGACCTTGGTCGCACTCTTTACGACTTTCATCTTGGGAACTGCTTCTGCACATGCCGAAGGTGAAACGCTTGCCGCTTTAAATAGCGGAGATGTTGTCGAAGACTATCGAGGAGTTGCTAACGACATTGTAGAAAAGCTAGTTCCCATCGAACTCGATGCTCCTTATAAATACCGCCGCAACCGCCACGGATTTATGGTCGACCTCGGATATGAAAATCTTCAGTTTATTAACTATTATTCTATTATCGACGGGAACACGCAATTTTACGATATGTTCGGCGATATTGAAATTCCTATGTATAACGTACAAGCGAGCTACAAATATAATTTTGGAATCGGATCACTCGCCGCAAATCTAGGTTTGGGATACGCGACATACTCATCGAATGATTCCGGCGTTGCGCGCACGCTGTCGTTAACTAAATATTCTTTATCCGTCAGTTACATCATGGATATGTTGTTTGATGAACCTTACGTTGCGCCTTATGCAACCTTCGGGATCAATCAGTTTACTATTGAGGAAGAGGCCGGTGCAAAAAAAGAATCCACCGGAATTGAAGCCGCCTATTTCTATTCATTCGGAGCTTTGATCCAGTTGAATTGGCTGGACCCCGGAGTCTCACGACAGGCTTTAAAGGACAATGGACTGCAAAACACCTATCTTGATATTCACGTCAGCGTGCTGGAGCCGAGTCTTACGTCAGGCGAGCCAAATACCGAAACGGAATATTCAATTGGCGCCGGACTGAGAATGGAATTTTAAATCTGTTTCAGCAGATATTCTAGCTCTTCGTAAACGCTTCCCCAGCTGATGTTGTTCATTCGAATGTTCAAACGATTATCAGGAGTCAGCGAATACTTTTTGTTTTCCCGCATCGCCATCTGAATGGCGGTTTCTGGCTTTAACAGAGTTTTCTCTGTGAAGATCAGTGAAATTGATTTAATGCCGGCACTCAGATCGCGAACGCCGAGCTCTTTACAGAGCTTTCGGATAAGCATGACGCCCATTAAATTTAGTGTCGCCTCAGGAATATCGCCGAACTGATCCTTAAGCTCTTCTTCGATTCGATCCAATTCTTCGTTCGAACTTATGTCAGCCAGTGCTTTGTAGTAACTTAAACGAATGCGGATATCTGCGATATAACTTTCAGGAATCATCGCTGCGATTCTCAAATTAATTTCTGGGTCAAGTTCGATGTCGGTCATGTCTTCGCCCTTTGCTTCCGCAAGCGCTTCTTGCAGAAGATCCATGTAAAGCTCGTACCCCACGGCATTCACGTGGCCGGATTGATCGTCGCCAAGAATGTTTCCGGATCCCCGGAGCTCTAGATCGTATTGCGCGATTTTAATCCCGCTACCGAGTGCGGAATTTTCCTGGATAATTTTGAGCCGTTCTTGCGCGTCTTTTTCAAGCTTCTTTCCACGCGGCATCATCAGGTAACAATAAGCACGGGCTTTGCTTCGGCCAACGCGGCCTCTTAACTGGTAAAGTTGGCTAAGGCCAAACATGTGTGCAGAGTCGATAAACATCGTGTTCGCGCGCGGAATATCCATGCCGGATTCGACAATGGCGGTGCAAACCAGAACGTCGACCTCGTGGTGAAAAAATTCGAGCATCGTTTTTTCTAAGTCGTGTTCGTTCATTTGTCCGTGGCCGACGCGAATGCGGGCTTCCGGCACGATCGCGCGAATTTCATCGGCCAAGCCGTAGATACTTTGCACGCGATTATGAATAAAATAAACTTGGCCGCCGCGACCGATTTCTGCGGTGATGGCTTTACGAATTGTTTCTTCGTCAAACTTAGTCACGAAAGTTCTAGTCGGTAGACGGTCAACGGGCGCCGTATTAATCAGACTTAAATCACGCGCGCCGACCAACGACATATTCAATGTTCGCGGAATTGGCGTCGCGGATAAGGTCAAGCTATCGACGCTGTTCCGCATCTTTTTCATTTTCTCTTTGTGGGTAACGCCGAACTTTTGTTCTTCGTCGATGATCATTAGTCCCAAGTCTTTAAATGCGACGTCTTTACTAAGCACTCGGTGCGTCCCGATAAGAATGTCGACCTTACCCTCGGCACATTCTTTGAGGGTTTTTTTTGCGTCCGAAGCAGAAACGAAGCGGTTCAACGCCCGCACCGTGACTGGCCAACCTTCGAATCGTTTCTTGAAGGTTTCTAAATGCTGAAAAGTAAGAACGGTGGTCGGCGCAAGCACGACGACTTGTTTTTGATTTTGAATAGCGAAGAATGCTGCCCGCATAGCGACTTCTGTTTTGCCGAAGCCGACATCGCCACAAATCAAACGGTCCATAGGCTTATCACCCGTAAGGTCTTTAGTGATATCGCGGATTGCACGAAGCTGATCGTTGGTTTCTTCGTACGGAAAGCCGCTTTCAAACTGCGCGTATTCCCCATCATTAAACACGAACGGCGGCCTATAAAGTTCTAAGCGTTTTGCGTAAAGGGCCAATAGATCATGAGCGATGTCCCGTAACTGATGCTTAACTTTAGATTTTGTTTTTTCCCAGCCGACGCCGCCAAGCTTATCTAAGACAGTTGTTTGCGAAGCGCCTGAATATTTTTGTAACTGCCCCACGCGGTAAACCGGCAGATAAAGCTTATCTTTATCCTTGTATCCCACTTGAATAAATTCGGAATCGATACCGCCGATGGGCATCAACTTTAAACCCTCGTACTGACCCACACCGTGTTTTACGTGTACAACTAAGTCGCCAGGCTTTAAATCCCCGAAGCTTAAACGCTTAGCTTTCTTTTGAAAGTCTTCGGCGCCAGAGGTTTCTGCTGCCCGCTGTTTTTTGCCGAAAAAATCAACTTCGCGTAGAAAGATGATATGCTCTTCTTCGAGTCGCAAGCTTTCGGGTAAATATCGGGGGATAATGTGAATAATATTTTGCGAAGAAGTTTGATCTTGTGTCCACGTATCCCACAAATACTCTTGCGCGTCGACTTTGAGCGGTTTGAAATCTAAACGATCAATAAAATGCGCGAGCCGATCCATCTGCGTCTGATTTTTAATGCCTACGAAGACTTTATACCCGTCTTCTTTCCAACGGGTCAGCTTTTGTTTTACGGCGGAAATCCAGCTGT
>JACMRP010000337.1 GCA_014376325.1 Pseudobdellovibrionaceae bacterium | reverse complement strand
GCCGATGCGCGAGTGTTTGGTCCCGTTATTTCCGGCAGAACAATTGCGTCAGGAGACCTGAACACTGCGGGGCAACTGATTCTTGCAATGGACGATGCTTCGATCGTGATTGTGGACGTGGATCAGTCGCTG
The DNA here is from genome assembly GCA_014376325.1 of Pseudobdellovibrionaceae bacterium. The sequence continues at coordinate 7,222 of JACMRP010000337.1, read as the reverse complement.
GTACAGAAACGTTGGGTGTTTGTTCAGTTTGCGACGGGACTGACGGATATCCGTTGGGTCGCTCCGCTTGCAAATACTCCTCAGCAAGTTTTAGTTCGGACGGCTTCTAAAATTGCATTGATTGATACGAACACTCGTACGGTGCTTGCGAGCCGCGATATTTCAGAGACCGTGGTGAAGCTTTCGAAATTTAATGATCCCCATATTGTTTTGCGGGACGGAAGTAAGTTATTGATCGCGTACGTAGAAAATTCGGACATCAAAGTTAAAACACTGTACGTCGCAAATTCGCCTTGGGAAGTGAACTCAATAATGAGTTCGAATTTAGACATTGCTCGCGATACTTGGTCGCTGGTTGATACGAAAAAATATGTCGCTAGTGTCTTCAATGATTTAGATGAATCGCGTTCGGAGCGTAAATTTAAGAGATATCGGTTTAGCGATTTGCTCGCGACAGACAGCAAAATCATTCCTGCAGACACTCAAGTTGAAGTCGGCGAAAAATTTATCTTTGCGCTTTGGCCGTCGCAACTTGGGCTCGCCGCTCGATTTGATGTCGATTCTGAGCAATCCATTCGGGCCGAAGCATTCAACAAGGATTATATTCCCGCGAATTGACAGTGCGGGATTTCGCGGGGATGCTTTTGAAATGATGACACTTTGGATGATGTTTATTTCTATGGCATTCTCGGCGGCTCCGGTCGACGGGACCTATGTACACTCTTGCTACTCAGTCGAAGACGATGTGTTGGCCACCCAGGTTTCGGTGTCGCATGGGGATTGGTCTATTCTGCATACCGCGTTTGAAGACGAAGCCTGTGCAAAGCCGTATTTAATCTTTGAATTGAAGTATCGTGCCGTTGTCGATTCGACGAATTTAGATTTGCAGACCCAGGAAGTTAGTTACGTTTCGCTCAGCGATGTTGTAAGTCGTGCGTTGAACGAAGTTGGTTACTGCGGGTTTACGGATTGGGTGACGAACGAGAAGAAAATTGTGACGGGTCTTCTTTGCGATAGCTATCAGGCCTCTGCAGCCGGCGACGTTTTATATTCCATTTTTAAAATCGATGACGGTAAAAGTCTATTCTTGGGGACGCCATCAGCTTCAGAAAACGGACGAACGCCGGGCAAAAGATATCGGGAGCTCGAAAGCTCCCCGTATATTCGCGCTGAGTAGGAAAAGCGATTTTCTTTGGTCGACCGAAGGTCGACCTTCGGTCGAACGTACCTTTAGAAGGGTTTGTAGATTGCTAGGTAGGCTGCGGTGGCGCCCAGGCCTACGAAGAGGATCATGAGTGGCCAGCCGATATCGCCTTTGCGTTTTGCCAGTGCTATCGAGCCGCCTAAGATAACCCAGATTCCTAGTTTTGCGTAAACCCAGCCAGGGAGATTTCCCATCATTCCCATTTTAGCGGTCAGGCCGAAGCCGGCGATGAGCATGACGGTCAAACCGATTCCGTGGCAAATCATGGCCAGTTTTTTTGCGGGTCCTTGGAAAGGCACGCCGGCAAGTTTCAAGGTCATCGCGCTGCTCAGGCCAAAAAATAAAAGCAACAAGCCGATGATGTGAAGAACTTTGTAGAATTCATAAGGCATAGGGACCCCTTTACTCTTCTGATAAATTCAGATGTTTCAAAATACGACTGAGCTGTTTGCGCATGGCCGTAAGATGAGTCGTGTTTGTTAATGTTTTTAGTGAATCTTTGAGTCCTTGTAAAGGATAGCCACCATATTGACCTGGTTCGGTAATATCTTTTGTGACACCGGAAAGTCCCGCGATCATGACATTATCGCCAACCTCCACGTGATCCGAAATCAGCGCGTTGCCGCCGGCCATAAAGTTCTTTCCAGTTTTGCTGGAGCCCGCCATCATGAAGCCGCCGGCTCCCATGCTGTTTTCGCCGACATCGCAATTATGAGCAATGTGACATTGCTTGTCGAGTTTTACGCCGGAGCGGATGCGTGTTTCGGTGAGGGCCGCGCGATCGATTGTGCAGTTTGCGCCGATTTCAACATGGTCTTCGATGATCACTTTTCCTAATTGAGGAATTTTCACTGGGTGAGAGTCTTTCAGCGGGACGAAGCCAAAACCATCCGCGCCAATTGTTACGTGCGGTTGGATTTCGCAAAATGAACCCACTTCGCAGTAAGTGCCAATGTATGCCTGAGGATGAATAATGGTATTGGCACCGATGCGGGCATGACTTTCGATCACGGCGTTCGCACCAATGATGCTGTTGTTGCCGACGTGCACTTCGGCTCCGATCACCGCGCAAGGTCCAACGATGACATTTTTGCCTAGCTGCGCCGAAGGATGGACCGAACTTTTTGGATGGATGTGCTCATCTTGATGAAAGCGTTGAATTTTTTTATCGAAGAGCGTGCCGACCATAGCCATCGCCAAGGTTACATGAGAAGTGGTGAAAAAGCAGGCGGGTGCCTTTTCAGGAATGTTCAAGCTTTTGTGAGCAATAATAATCGATGCCTTTCGCTCGAGAGCGAGGCTGAGTTGCGCGGCTTTACTCACAAAAACGAGGCTGTCGGAATTGGCAAGTTCTGGAGGTAGTACCCGCTGAGCTTTTGAATCGAGAGGTCCTTGAACATAGTGCAGAATTTCGCCGGGAATCTCGCGAATCTGTGATGCTGAAATCATAAACATTCCTTTGGTGATGCCTCGCACAAGAGAAACCCATAAATTTTTTGATGTCAAGACGTCGAAAAATAGTATAAGTCTGCTTATGTTAAGGGATTTTGACCGTTCGTAGATCTTCTTGGATAACGGGAGAATATTAGTCTATGGCAAAAAAAGCCGCGAAAAAAAATGCAAAAAGTGAAGTCGCAAAAGCGAAAGTGCCTGCGAAAGCTGCAGCAAAACCAGTCAAGGCTGCAGCGAAACCTGCTCCTGCTAAACTAGCGAAGGCCGTGAAGCCGGCTCCGCCAGCGAAAGCAGCGAAGGTTGAAAAAGTCGTGGATAAACCCGCGAAAGTTGCCGTTGCAAAGGAAGCCGTTGTTGAAAAAGCGGTTTTCGTGAAGGAGCCTAAGGCGGTCGCCGTCAAAGAAGCGAAGCCACCGAAGGAACCTAAGCCCCCGAAAGCACCGAAACCTCCCAAGCCGCCGAAAGAAAAATCCGCAAAGCAATTGAAAGCGGAAAAGTTAGGCCTCGAAGAACTTGGTCGTTGGGGAGATCTGCATACGAAGTATAAATCTGAGAAGCCTCAGGTTTATAACATGTCTGCTCAGTTCGAAGCTAACAAGCCTCTTCAACACAAAGTTTTGGGTTGGGGTTATATTTTGTCGAATGATAATGATCGGTTGGAAGTTCTCTTTGAGCAGGGAATCAAGATGCTGATCAGTAACTATAAGACGAGCTAGTATAAAAATTTATTGCTTAGCATCCAAAACTCACCTACAAATTGAGGGGCATGGCAAAAGACGATTTAGCACAATTAGATGGTAAGGTTATAGATGCGCTCGCGGGTGGCATCTATAAAGTTCAATTAGACAACAAAGTGGACATTTCTGCAAAATTATGCGGAAAGATGCGCCGATTCAACATTCGTGTTGTCGTCGGCGATCGAGTGACGGTCGGAGTTTCTCCGTACGATCCAACTCATGGCCTCATTATGTACCGTCACAAATAATTCATTTGATCTCTCGTATTCGTCCATCAAAATAGAGGTATTATGGATCAAGCTCTTCAGAGTTATCTATCTCGTATTCTTCCCACTGTTCCCGCAAAATCTGCGGCGACGGTTATCGAACTGGCTGCCGAAGGCGGTACGGTTCCATTCATTGCTCGCTACCGCAAAGAAAAAACGGGGAACCTCGATGAGGTTCAGATCCGCGCGGTTTTAGACGGGCATGAAAATTACAACGAAATCGTGAAGCGAAAGACTTTCCTTTTGAAGGAAATTGGCGAACAGAACAATCTGACTGCCGAAGTCAAAAAACGCATCGACGTTTCTTGGGACTTGGGTGAGCTCGAAGAGATTTACAAGCCGTTCAAAAAGAAAAAGAAAACCAAAGCGACGATCGCGCGCGAGGCTGGTTTAGAGCCATTGGCAAATTGGATTTGGGATATTGGGCACGGTCTATTAAAAGACGACGCAACGATGGAAATGAAGGCGAAGAATTACCTGAACGCCGCCGCCAAGATTGTCACATACGAAGACGCACTTAAATTTGCTCAAGACATCATCGTGGATCGTATCGCGAACGATGCCGATTTACGTTTGATGGTCCAAAAGAATTATATGGAAAAAGGCCGCGTGATCGCGAAAGCGGCCAAAGGTTACAAACCGCACTCTAAATTCGAAATGTACAAAGAGTTTGAAGAGTCGGTGAAGAGCCTTGCGGAAACTAAAAGTTCTCATCGTTACATGGCCATGCGCCGCGGATGGCAAGAAGAGGAACTTTCGGTCGACGTTAAAGGCGACGAAGAAGAATTGCTTCGTTCATTCGTAGCATTCGCGACGAAAAATCCTGACGACGCGATCGGTGCTTATTTAGCGAATTGCGCGCGTTTAGCACTGAACGTTTACGTGGTTCCTTCCGTCGTAAATGAAGTTCATCGCGTACTGAAAGAAAAAGCCGATGAAGATGCGATCAAGGTTTTTGCAGAAAACGTACGAAAACTGATGCTCGCTTCGCCTTACGGTCCGAAAGTAATTCTTGGCGTGGATCCAGGATTGCGTACCGGTTGTAAAGTCGCGCTTATCGACAAGGGTGGAAATTTTATTTCTCATACCGTGCTTTACACTTTAGGTGATAACGCCGAAGAAAAAGCAAAAGTATTATTTAAAGAGGTTCTAAAACAAATCACAATCGAAGCCATCGCGGTCGGTAACGGAACTGCGGGCAGAGAAACGGAAGTTTTCCTGCGCAAGATTCTGAAAGAACTTGGTTCGAATATTCCGGTCATCATGGTGAACGAATCCGGCGCTAGCGTTTATTCTGCATCAGAGATTGCACGCACCGAATTCCCAGATTTAGATTTGACCGTGAAGGGCGCAATTTCTATCGCTCGTCGGCTGCAAGATCCATTGGCCGAACTAGTTAAAGTAGATCCAAAATCTATAGGTGTCGGTCAGTATCAACATGACGTGAATCAGACGTCGTTAAAAAAATCTTTGGAAGCCGTTGTCGAATCTTGCGTGAATAACGTGGGCGTCGATTTAAACACGGCCTCGGCACCGTTGCTTTCGTTTGTTTCTGGTATTGGTCCCGCGCTGGCGGGTAACATTATTGAGCATCGCAAGACGAAAGGTCTATTTACGGATCGCTCGGAGCTTTTGAAAGTTCCGAAATTTTCGACGAAGGTTTACGAGCAAGCTGCCGGATTTTTGCGAATTCAGGGCGGTAAAGTAGTCCTTGATAACACCGGCATTCATCCTGAGCGTTACACCGCAGTCCGTGACATGGTTCAAGAGCTTGGTTGCGCGATTCCTGAGGTCATCGGCGAAGGTGCAAAAAAACTGCTGACGCTTCGAACGAAGTGGGCAAAGTTGGTCGGCGAGTTCACTTTCGACGACATCGTGAAAGAACTTGAAAAACCGGGCCGGGATCCGCGTGATCACTTTAAAGTTTTTCAGTTCCGTGATGATATTTTTGAAGTGAAAGATTTGAAAGAAGGCATGATTTGCACGGGCATCGTGACTAACGTCACAAATTTTGGTGCTTTCGTCGATATCGGTGTTCATCAAGACGGCTTAGTTCACATCAGCGCTTTATCGAATAAGTTCGTCGACGATCCACGCAAAGTCGTGAATCCGGGCGATCAGGTGAACGTCAAAGTTTTGAAAGTGGATATGGGCAAAAACCAGATTTCACTGACGATGCGAATGGACGATGCTCCTGAGCACAAAGCTCCGCGCGAAATGAAATCCGAGCGGGGAGCCCAGGGAAGCGCAGCTGGCGGAAAACCGGCAGCACCAAAACCTGGAGCGAGACCGAAACATGCGCCGGGCAGAACCGGTGATCGCAGCGATCGTGGTGGACCAAGGCAAGATCAGCCACGTGGCGCCATGGGCGGCCGTGATCAGAAACCTGCGGGCAATCCATTCAACAATCCATTTGCAGCATTATTAAATACTAACGATAAAAAATAAGGGGATACACCATGGCAAAGAAAGCAACTGCTTCTAAAACGAAGAACCGTAAAAAGAGCTCTCGCGCAAAAGCGAAGAGACTGACTAAGAAGAAAAGAATGACGAAAGCTCGCGCTTCTTAAGAGACCTTAAAAAATGGCTCTTGCAAAACAGGAGCCTTTTGTTTATTTTCAACCCTGTTCATTGATTTTAGCATTTTTGAATTAGAAATGCTTTCAAGCGCCCATTGGCGCTTATTCACCAAGGAGGACCTATGATTGCTAATAAAATTATCATTTCGAAGTCGGTCCTCTTTTGTCTTTAAAGCTAATAAAATTCATTTTTAGATTTTAGCTCCTCAAAACATCGGCAGAAGACGACCAAAGTTTAATTTTTAACTTTAGGAGTCTGCTTGATTATAAATCAGCAAAAATTCCTCCTCGATTGGGGATGGAACGAATTTTTTGAACAACAAATTGAAAACGATCCAGAGTACGAGTTTGGAAAATCCACCCTTGCGAGGGTCGTGGGGGAAGAAAAAGGTCGCTGGCGAATACAAATTTCGTCTGAAATCAGCGTTTGGTCGGAGTTATCGGGACGTTTTAGACATCAAGTCGAATCGCGTATGGACACGCCATCGTTCGGTGACTGGATCGCTTGCCACTTAGAAGAAAATCAGTCGGTGGCACTTATCTGAAAAGTATTCACGCGACAAACTTGCCTCTATCGAAAATCGGTTGGGTCTTCTAACGAAGCGCAGATTTTAGCGAGTAACGTGAATTATGCTTTCATTGTTACATCCGCGAATTTGGACTTTAATTGGGCACGAATGGAAAGATACTTAAATATTGCGAGTGATAGCGGTGCGCTGCCGATAGTCTTGATCACGAAGGCGGAACTTGGTCAGCAGCCGCAAGATTTGGTTGAGGCGGTGAGATTAGAGTTTCCGGGATTCATCGTTCATGCAGTGAGTGTCATGACCGGAATGAATTTGATCGAACTTCGCAATTATTTTGTGCGCGGCAAAACGTCCGTATTTATTGGATCATCTGGTGTTGGTAAGTCGACGTTAGCAAATTATCTTTTAGGAGAAGACGTGCTCGAAACGAATTTCGTGCGCGAATCCGATGATCGCG
>JACMRP010000336.1 GCA_014376325.1 Pseudobdellovibrionaceae bacterium | reverse complement strand
TCTTCATCCCGCACCAGAAAGGACCAGCCTAGCGCTAGGTAGTGCTCTAAGGACTCTTTGCGCCAACGCACATTCCAGCTATGAAGCGTTCGCTCCATTTCGTCTGGAATTGTTTCGATAAGTTTCTTGTTTTCAAACTCGAGAATTTCATTCAAGTCTTGGATCTGAATCACTCGACAAAAAAGGCCCATTTACTAGCTCTCCGCTTGTCTAATTAATGACCTTATTTGATACTAAGAAGATATGAAATACAAAGCTTATTCAAAAGAAATGTGGGACCGAATTTATACTGCGCTGGACTATTCGCTCGCGAAAGATTCCGAGCCAGTGGCGGCTTTCGACGCCGACGGGACTTTGTGGGATATCGATCTTGGCGAAACTTTTTTTCAACATCAGATCGACAACAAGTTGGTACAGCTGCCCGCAGATCCTTGGAACTATTACCAAGAATTAAAAAAGAAAAACGGCGATCCTAGTGAGGCCTATTTATGGCTCGCGCAGATCAACAAGGGCCAGAAGTTAGAGACCATTCGGACTTGGGCAGAAGAAGGCGTCAAACAGCAAGCGCCAGTGCCGATCTTCGAAGAACAGCGAAAGCTTATCGATCTTTTGAAAAGCAAAGGCGTGCAAATTTTTATCGTCACCGCTTCGGTAAAATGGGCCGTCGAACCTGGAGCCAAGCTTCTAGGTCTTGACGCGGACTCCGTCATCGGAATCGAAACGAAGACTGAAGACGGCGTTATTTCGGATCAGCAGAAAGGCCACATCACTTACCAAATGGGAAAAGTAGAGGCTTTGCTCGAACGCACTGGCGGCAAAAAACCGTTCCTGACTTCCGGAAATACGATGGGTGACTTTCAACTCCTCAACACCGCCACCGATCTAGCGATGGCGATCAGTGCGGCCAATCAAGACGATCGACTTTTCAAAACCGAGGACGATCTTCAAAAGATCGCCCAACAAAAGTCCTGGCTCCATCACCGATTTATTTAGCTGCAAATACATAAAACGTAGCTGAGTAGGAAAAGCGTCTGGGCGGAGCCCGCCCTTCAGCCGGAGGTACCTTTTCCTATTTGCCGATGACTTTTTCTAGGTCGGCGATTTCTTTTGGAACTGATGAGGTCATGTTTTCGCAGCCGTGGGAAGTTACACGCACGTTGTCTTCGATACGAATGCCGATGCCGCGATATTTTTGGGGCGCGCTCGTGTCGTCGGCTGGGATGTATAGGCCCGGCTCAATCGTAAAGCACATATTTTGCTCAAGTTCGCGTGCGACACCTTTTTTGAAGTACAAGCCCGCATCGTGAACATCCATGCCCAACCAGTGACCCACGCCATGTGGATAATATTTTTTATGCTGTAACGCTAAGATGATGTCTTCTTTACGACCCGACAACAATCCGAGTTCCAACATTAAATCAGTTAAAAGTGCCGTGCCCATCTCATGCATTTCTTTAAACACGATTCCTGGACGAACGTAGTCCATGATTTTTTTCTGCACGTCGAGCACTCCCTGATATACGCGCGCTTGTTCGTCGGTAAACTTGCCGTTCACTGGGTAGGTTCGGGTGATGTCGCCGGTAAAATAATTGTACTCGGCACCAGCATCAATCAATAACAGGTCACCGTCTTTGCATTTTTGATCATTGAAGTTGTAATGCAAAGTTGTGGCCGCAGTGCCGCTAGCAACGATGTAATTGTACCCTTCTCGCGCGGCGCCCTTCATGAAAAAATGATGAGCTAAAACGCCCTGCACTTGCCGCTCACTAACTCCTGGTCGAGTAAAGTGCATTGCCGCTAAATGTCCCTGTGCCGAAATCTCGCAGGCTTCGCGCAAGTTGTTCAGTTCCATTTCGGATTTGATCAAACGGAATTCGCCAAGGAACGTGTCGGCATCGTGAATCGGCAGTAAGCCGTAACCCGTGCGCCCCTGCATTGACTTTACTTGCATCAGACACTGTTTCATCAGCGCATCGGCCTCGTCATTTTTGAACATGCGATAATAAACTGCATCTACTTCTTTCAGCAGAGTTGGCGCATGAGTCAGAAATTCATCGATCGGATAACATTTATCAATTTTGAATTCTGTCTCGACACCTTCAGGTCCGTATCGGAAACCATCCCATGTTTCACGCTCACGATCGCGCTTGCGCACGAACATGACGGTTTCTGGTTTCATGCCCGGGCGAAAAACCAAAATGCTTTCGGGCTCTTCGAAACCGGTTAAATAATATAAGTTAGAATCCTGACGGTAAGGAAAATTGACGTCGTGATTACGAATTAGATCCGGATGGGAGGCAACCACTAGGGCCGCGCCCTCAAGCTCGCGTCCGATGCGCTGTCTGCGTTCCGCAAAAATGCGTATGTCTTCGGTTGGCTTTCTCATCCTGTCCTTCTTTCGCGGGATCTAGAATCCCAGTTTGCGCGCCCATGCTTCTAAAGGTTTTTGCGAAACCTCGGCGCCTTTTTGCATGATCTCTCTTTTTTTCTCAAAATCCGTCACGAGGTAATTATCCAAGTCGATCGGGATGGTCGCGTCGATCCCCGGATGAGGCTTCGAATAAAAACTCGAAATCTCTGACCAGGTGACCGAATCTGTACTGTCCGCGTCTTTGACAAGCGACTTCCGCCCGCCATCGCGACCCAACACATTCACCAGCACGATGTAATTCGCGCCCTGTGATCGCAGAAAGTCTGAGGCCATTTTAAGTTCACGAACCGCGCTGACATTCCGATTGAACGGCTTCAAAGTTGGCGGATACGGAACACAGTAAGGCATCAAATTATCGACGGAACCACGGCTCATCATGTACACCTGGTTCTTAGCGATGTTGTAAGCTGGGCAAGCGAATGGATATTTAAAACCTTCCACTTTCTGATTCGCAAAAGCGGTTTGGAAAAAATCCTTTAACGCCGTTACGTCAGTGACCCGGCCGCCTGAACCGATGAGACTCTTTTTCACAAGATCATCATCTTTCAGCTTAAACATCTGCCATTCCACATCGTACACTTGACCCTTCGAAGATAAAAGCGCCGCCACGGGGGCACCCCATTCAATACCGACGGTTCCGTAAACCGGTACTTTCATGCGGGCCATGTTCTGAAGGAAGCCAATATGACCATAAGCCCTGGCCCCACCGGGTCCAAAGATCAGACCAATTTTAGGCATTGCCGGAATCGGTGACGCCGCTAAAGGGATTTCGACATTCGGCGCTGGAGGAGGAGTTTGCGGTTGATCATAGCGAGGCGACTGCGCAGTGCCGCCGTTAGATTGCGTTTCACTTTTAGAAACGCCCGTACGGTCATTTTCAATATCGCCACGAGTTCGCAAAGTATTACAACTTGCTAGAAACAGAAACGCGGCGGCCATCATCAATTTAAAACTATTTTTTTGCGAGAATGAAAAATTCTTTGTTGCCATCTTTTCCCTCAATCGGTGATGCAAAGTAATCTTGCACGGTCAGGCCCGCGCCGAGACAAATGTCCTTTACTCTATCCTCAACTCCTGAATAGAGTCCAGGATCTTTCACCAGGCCGCCCTTGCCTAATCCCTCTGGCCCTACTTCGAATTGCGGTTTTACAAGGCTCAGTAATTGACCACCCACTTTTAGCAATGGCACCAACTGCGGAATGATCAGCAAGATCGAAATAAATGAAACGTCCATCACGATAAGATCAAAACCCGCTGACGGCATAGCCGCAATAACTTCTGAATTTTCGGCGATGTTTCGGGCGTTCAATCCCTCAATGACTTTTAAACGTGGGTCATTCTTAATTTGTGAATGCACCTGTCCGTGACCGACATCGACGCCCAGGATCGCGCGCGCGCCACTCTGAAGCAGACAATCTGTAAAACCGCCGGTCGAAATCCCAACGTCGAGCACTAGCAGATCGATCACGTTTATTTTTGTATGCGCAAGCGCGCCTTCAAGCTTCAAACCGCCGCGCGATACGAACCGATTTGCTGGACCAGCTTCGACAAAGATATCTGCTTGATCTTCTTCAACTTGGTGATTCGATTTTAACAGCAAAGTTCTTTGCTCATTCTTGAGCTGATAGACCAAACGCCCCTTAATCAACTCTTGCGCGTGGGATCGCGACATTGCCAATTTTTTTTGAAGAAGATAGACGTCGAGTCTCATGACTGACGAAGCTGATTGAATTCGATCATTTGTTCTAGGATCAACGATTTTTGCGTTTGCGTTTTTAGAATCGCGATGGCTTTGGCGCTTATTTCGTTTAAGTACTTCCGGGTGCCTTCGACCCCAAGCAAAGTTACAAAGCTGCGCGGGCCTTGGTCTTTATCGTCTTGATCTAAAACATCATCGGCAACCTGGAATGCCAAACCAAGGTATCTGCCGAAGTCTGCGAAGCTTTGCACCTGGCTTGCGCCGGCTCCGGCGATCATCGCGGCGCCTTCGGCGGCAACCTGAATCATTCGGCCCGTTTTAAGTTCGTGTAAAAGAGTCAGTTCTTCAGAAGTTAAATTTTGCGCCTTTAAGTCGATTGCCTGTCCGCCAACCATTCCGCGAATACCGGCTGCGCGTGATAATAAAGAAGTCAGTTTTGCGCAAAGTGTTCCGTCATTTTGATACTTATCCGCAATCAATAGAAATGCTTCCGTCAACAGGGCGTCACCCGCAAGCAACGCCGTTGTTTCGCCGTAAACTTTATGGTTTGTGGGTTTCCCCCGGCGAACATCGTCGTTGTCCATCGTCGGCAGATCATCATGGATTAAAGAATAGGTATGAATCAGCTCCACCGCTGCGGCAAATGGCAGAATTCGATCCGTTGCGCAGCCAAAACTTTCAGCAACGAGCAACGAAAGCACCGGGCGGAATCTTTTGCCACCGGCCCCGGCTGAATAATACATGGAATCTTTGAGCTCGGTTACGGCGGCGCCGTCCGGCAGCTTCAACGAAGCAAAATAAGCATGGATAAAGTCATCCACCTTTTTAATTCTTAACTTTAACTCTGCTTCGAACGAACTTTGTTTGGTCAAAGAAATCTTATGTTTCGTCAGAGCTGAAGTTTGTAGTCGTAGCCTTGCCGTCCTGATCCATGCTGACTAAAAGTTTTACTTTTGCTTCAGCATCGTTCAGCTTCTGGTGGCATTCACGGGAAAGCTTTACGCCTTCTTCGAAAAGAGTCAGCGAATCTTCAAGCGCAAGATCGCCTTTTTCCATTTTGCCGACGATCTCTTCAAGACGTCCTAATTTTTTTTCAAAGTCCATCAGGACCTCCCTT
>JACMRP010000335.1 GCA_014376325.1 Pseudobdellovibrionaceae bacterium | reverse complement strand
GGTTACGTGGACCTGAGCAACCTTGTCGGCCGAGGTGATTTTGCGATGTGGGCGTTCCACCGCGTGCGCGGCTGGATCGGGATTTCGCACCGGGAAAACGGCTACCTGATGACAACCGACAAACAAAAAATCCCGCTCGGAGACTTTATCGCGTTCTCTCCGTACCAAGACCGCGCGGTGGTTTCCCAGAAACTGACCGATGACGGTCCGTCGATCCGTTCGCGCGTCGAAATAGTCAGTCGCAAAGCGCATCGGTGGACGCTCAGCCAGTTGGCCGACCACGGTGAAGTTTGGTGGCGTTCCGAGGAGCTCAGCGCCGGCACTCAACCGCAAGATACGAATCGAATTACTTCCGACCAGCTGATGAAGCGCGAAGTTCATAGCGTCGCGTTTGGAGCCGGCAAATCATCGCTGAAGGCCATCGCCAGCGCAAACGGCGTCTTCCGTACGGACGACGGAAAGACCTGGAGCGAGATCGCTCAGTTCACCGGTCAAAATTTTCCGGTCAGCATTCATCCGGATGGAATTTGGTACGTTGGAAGTTACCGCAGCTACGACGAAGGCAAAACTTTCGAAAACTACATCCGTTGGGACAAACTCGCGCAACAGATTCAGGATAGCATTCACAAAATGCCGAGACATTTGCGGATCACCGGCATCGAGTCCATGCCTCATTCAAAAATTCGGATCTTAGTGGATACTGGAGTTCAAAAAATCAAGATGCAAGCCCACGTTCTCAGTCAAGAATGGACGCTCGTAAAATAAGGCAACATTAAGTTCCGAACTTTTTCTTGCAACGCGGGCCTGGCCTTTAAATCATATTCCAATGTAGAAACTTCCGGAAGCACGGTGACCGTAATCGTCCGGAACCAACGATCGCTGTTCGGAATCCAAGAATCTTTCGGCATCACTGCGGCGGCACCGTGAATCACCACGGGCACGAGCGGAGCCCGCGCATTAATCGCAAAAACAAATGGACCAGACTTAAACGCGCCGAGCTTTTCTTCGTGTTGGCGAGTGCCCTCTGGAGACAAAGCGAATTTTTCGCCTTTCTCTATTCTATGCTGAGCCGCTAGGTAGACTTTGAAAACTTCGTCGCGTTTTTCACGGGCAATTTGCAGAGCGCCGAGTCTGCGCATTGCCATTCCAAAAACCGGAATGCTAAAAAGCTCAATCTTCGCGCCAAAGCGGAATCCTTTTAAAACTGCCTGCATCGCGAAGATGTCGAACCAACTGGTGTGGTTGAATAAATAAATGCAACCGCCCCGCGGAACATTTTCGATTCCGATCGCGCGCACTTTTACGCCAAACATCCAACAAGAAACGCGGCCCCACCAAATAGCGATCACGTCTTCTAGCGGACGGTTGTTCAAAATCAAATTCAACGTGATGGAAAGAATCGAAAAAAACATCAGGACGGGAATATATAATATTATCATCAAGATACTTCGGAACGTGATCAGTAATTTCATCAATGGGTCTCGCTGTCGGCGAAGAGGCGTTTGCGGGCGGCTAAAACCTGACGGTCTTTATAAGCCTCGTGTTCGGAAGGGCCCGATAAAATAGATTGGTGCGAAGCTTCGTCCATAATCTGAATTTCGAATGGATAAAAAAAGCTGAAGGGCTCACGGCCCGGAAGTGGTTGAATATGCACTAACTTCCGAGTGATAAATTTAATGAATCTATAATCAGCACCAGAGAAGAAATTTTCTTTCCGGAACAGCTGCGAATCCCCGGCGGCAGTCAAACGATCGGTGAAAATTTTATTGACCTCGGCTTCGCTCAGTTTCGCATCGGCCGCAATAAGCTCCTGACAGATCGTCACGAACAAATCCACGGGGTACATATTGTTTGAACTTTGATCCGGCATGATGTGCGGAAAGCTCATGATATTTTCTTCAACGAGATACCTGATGACTTGAAAACTGTCGAACAAGGATTTGGTTACGAATCGCACACCTAACTTGTCGAAGATCTTCATCGCGAGAGCGTCCGGCTTTGCAAGAAGTTTAATCACGGTGCTCGCCGAAGTTTTAAACGGCTTTACTTCAAAGCCCAGAAGTTTGATGGCTTCGCGCTCGGGGCTGCGAAGATAGGCGGTATGAGTCGTGCCGTCGTGATAGATTGCTTTCTGAAATGGCGTCAAAATCTGGCTTTGGATTTCTTCGCTGAAGCTCGAGAACAAATCGTTTTCGGCATGAACGTAAACATGCATGCAGCGAAGGATCGCGCAGGACCAGCGCTGCAAGCTTTTCTCTGATTCTTCCTGGGAGCTCGCAAACATCAGCAAACGTCGCATGTCTTGCAAGCTTTTACGTTCGCGTAAAAGCTCCGGAACTTCGCTCAGCGCGAAACCTAATTTTTCAACGATCAGCACGATGGCCCGACGATGATAGTACCAAATTTTTTCTTGATCGTCGGCCTTCAGATATTCAAAGCCGTAGCTTAAAAGGAATGAGCTCGCCTGCTCCAAAGATTTAATATTCAATCTCGGAGAATCAATAGCGGATCTGCCACCTGCTACTGAATTCAGCATGTCTGGGTCAAAAGAAAAGCGTTGGAGCATCGGGTTTATTAATCTCTAGGAAACAGCGAGGATCAAGGAAAAACGCTCAATGTTACTGTACTAGTTTGCGAATGAAGCGGTCGGAATTGAGAACGTACCCAAGTTACCCGAAGCAGGCGTCGCACCGTCAGCGTGCTTGTAATTTTGAAACTGAACGGTGCCAGTTGCTACACCGGTGCTGATATCTCCAGAAAATTGAATAGTTCCGAAAGAATCGGTAAACTGCAAAGTGAAAGTTTTCCCATTCAGCGTGCCCGAAGTCGCGGAGGTAAAATTAATCACGTAAGCTTCTTCGATCGTGCCTTGAGCATCGCCGGTCACGGCGTAAGAATCGTAAACCGTCATCTTCATGCTTGAGCCAGCGATATTTATTTTGCCAGAAGAGTCGACGCTTAAACGTCCATCAAGGCCCACGCAAGTTTGCGTCGAAGTTGCTGAGCCATCAATCGTCCCGAAGTACGAAGGGCTTGCGTTTGCAGAGATCAATCCTTTCATGCGGGACTCGAAGCTCGTCGTCGAATTGCTCGCATCGTAGATGCGGCCAACGGTGCCGTGGCAGCCAGCGACCGAGATGCCGTTAGGTCCAACGGTCCCACCGTTTCCACTACCCACTCGAGCCGTTTGCGCCGAATTATTTGCGGGCGCACAGGCCGCGAGACTAGCGAGTGCAAGCACGATCATCGCAAAATTTTTGAGTTGTGAAGACTTCATAAAAAACCTCTGTTACAGGGGTAGAGGCAAGGTCCATGCCCGTCACGTGGCGTTAGCTTGCAAATGAGCTGTCTCAGATTGGGAATTACGGGACGAGCGACGATTTTTGCGTGAGTTCGGTAGAATTCTGACGATTTAGCCTGTGAAGATAGAGACGTTGAGCTCCGGCACGGAGTGCCTGCGCATCCGGCGCGTGCGCGCGCGCAGTCCAGCTACGGGCCGCCGGCCCTTCGCCTTCTGGGCGCAGCCCAAAAAAAAAGGAGGATTTTTCAATCCTCCTTCTTCCGAAGTAAACAACAACATTCTAGGCACAGGTTAAGTGTAGAACTTTTTATTGGCCTTCGCCAAGTCCTTTAGTGGATTTGCAGGTCGGAGTCTTGCGGCATTTCTTTGGACCGCATACTCAGCTAACTGCGTCTCGATGTATGTCAGACCGATCGAATCCGCGTACTTTAACAAACCGCCGCGGAACGGCGGAAAGCCCGTGCCCATAATCATGGCAAGATCGACCTCGTGCGGAGTCTCGACGATATGGTCTTCGATCAACGCGCGCGAGCATTCGTTCACCATCGCGAACACGCCGCGTTCAATGCACTCTTTGCTGCTTAAAGGACTGGTTGGAGGTTTCAGTCCAAGTGCTGAATAAATGGTCTCATCCACGTCGCCGCGCTTGCCATCTTCACTGTAAGTATAAAAACCCTTACCGTTCTTGCGACCGAGACGTCCGGTCTTTTCTAACGCTTCCATACATGGCGCGAGCTCTACGCGTTCGCCAAAAGATTTGCGGAAGATTTTGAGGACTTTAATACAAACGTCCAGTCCGACTTCATCCATCAACGCGAAGGGTCCCATCGGCATTCCGAACTCTTTCACGTAGGCGGTGTCGACTTGTTTAATTTCCATGCCTTCTTGCAGTAAGAATGCGGCTTCTGCCATATAAGGCAGCAAAAGACGGTTTACCAAGAAGCCTGGACCATCTTTAACGACGACCGGCATTTTGCCCATTTTTTTCGAAAGCTCAAAAATGGTCGCCACCGTTTCGTCGCTCGATTTTTCACCGCGGATGACTTCGACGAGCGGCATCTTGTTCACCGGATTAAAGAAATGCATTCCCGCGAAATACTCGGGGCGCGGATGACCTTTCGCCATTTCGGTCACGCTGAGCGAACTCGTATTGGTCGCGATGATCGCGTCCGGACGCATTTTCGATGCACACTCCGCGATGACTTTTTGTTTGATGCCCATGTCTTCAACGATCGCTTCGATGACTAAATCTAAATTTCCAAATCCAGAATAATCCGTCGTTGCGGAAACCAAATCCATCTTCTGACGGAACTGGTACTTATCGATGGATTTGCGTTTCATGAGCTTCATCCACAAATCACTCGCGTGCTTTAAACCTTTACCGAGTGCATCCGTATTGAGGTCTTTCAGTCGAACCGAAATGCCCTTGTCGGCCCCGACGTAGGCGATGCCGCCACCCATCGTACCCGCACCTAAGACGCCCATATGTTTGATGTCACGGCCCTTTACGCCACCGGCAACGCCCGTGGATTTTTTAACCATCTCCGTTAGGTAAAAAACGTGAATTAAATTTTTACTAATGTCGCTCGTACCGAGCTCCGCAAAACCTGCGCGTTCGGTCGCGAGCGCTTCATCGCGGTTTGTGTAATTGTAAGTCTTCTGCACAACTTCTAAAGCTTTCAGCGGTGCCGGATAATGACCGGAGGTCGCTTTCATCACGCCTTCGCGGGCTTTCTTGAATACAATCCCGCGGCCGATAAAGCTTTCTAAGATTTTATTCATCAACCCTTTCGGGTGATATCTTTTTTCAGCTTTGCCTTTGCCCTTCGCGATGATGTCTTTCGCCATCTTCATCGATTCCTCGACGAGAATCGCCGGGTGAACCACGCGATCAACCAGGCCGATTTTCAAAGCCTTCTTCGCATTGACGGATTTGCCCGCTAAAATAATATCTAAAGAAGCCTGCAAACCGATCAGCTTTGGCATGCGCACGCTGCCGCCGAAGCCAGGCAAAATTCCGAGCTGCACTTCCGGCAAACCGATCTTCGTCGAAGAATCTTCGGTTGCCATGCGGTAATCGCAGGCCATCGCGAATTCGGCTCCACCACCCAAGCATGCGCCGTTGATGGCGGCGATTGTTGGCATCGGCAGATCTTCGATCTGATTCATGATGCCCTGCCCGGCTTTGACCGCGGTTTCGACTTCTTCTTTGGTTTTTAATTTTTGAATTTCGTCGATGTCCGCACCGGCGATGAAGATTTTATTTTTCTTAGAAATAAAAATCACGGCCTTATAAGAAGACTTCGAAAGCTCGGTCACCACTTCGGAAATGCGTGTCATCACCGGGGTGGAGAGTTTATTAACCTTTTCGCCTTCTAAATCTAATTCGACAACGGCGACGTCGCCATTCGGAACGATGCGGATGCTGTTTGTCATATTCTTGCTGTCAGCCATGGTGTTAAGCCTCTTTCTCGAGAATCATAGAACCGCCCTGCCCGCCACCGATGCACAATGTAGCTAAGCCAAACTGGATATCGCGACGTCTCATTTCTTTCATCAAAGTTAGTACTAACCTGGTGCCGGTCGCACCGACGGGATGACCCATCGCGATCGCGCCGCCGTTCACGTTTAATTTATCCATATCAATGTCGCCCACTTTTTGCGACAGTCCCAATTTTTCTTGCGCGAACTTGTCAGACCCTAAGGCCTTTACGCACGAAAGCACCTGTGCAGAGAACGCTTCGTTCAGCTCCACGAGGCCGATATCTTTCAAACTTAATCCCGCACGCTTCAGCGCGAGTGGTGTCGAGTAAGCCGGACCGAGTCCCATCCGCTCTGGCTCTAAACCCGCAAATCCGTAAGATACTATTTTGGCTAAAGGCTTGTGGCCCATCGCTTCGGCTTTTTCACGAGACATCAGAAGCATCATCGCCGCACCATCGGTGATCGGGCAAGAGTTCCCCGCCGTGATCGTGCCGGTCTGTTTGTCGAAAAAAGGTTTTAGCTTCGCGAGCGCTTCCATCGTCTGGGTATCGC
>JACMRP010000334.1 GCA_014376325.1 Pseudobdellovibrionaceae bacterium | reverse complement strand
ACGATGACGTTTCTGCGAAGCAGAACTCCGGCCATTCCTGTGACAAACAGCAAAGAGGAAAGAACTAAGTAATGATTAAGGCCGATCTGGCCGATGATATCAGCGCTTTGCATGTGTTCCACCTTTACTACGCGCGAGCCCAACGACCCCAATTGCGATGACCAACAAAAGAATTCCGAGAGCTTCAAATCCAAACACGTATTTCGTAAATAACAAAATTCCAAGCTGCTTAGTCGTATCGCCCGAAACGACTTGCATCGGCGCTTTGTCGGCGAGCTCTGCCGTCATTGAATATGCACCCGCCAAAAAGCCCGCAAGAATTCCGACGATCGCAATTTTAATCGCCCCCGAAACTTTACCTTTTGAAAAGGTCGCAAGCTCTGTGCGCAAGTCGAAAAGCATTAGCACCATCGTGAACAACACCAGCACCGCGCCCGCGTATACGATCATTTGCACGCCCGCAATAAAGTAGGCGCCAAGACTAGCGAACAAGGCTGAGACACCAACCATCGTCATCGCTAAGCAGAGGGCTGAATAAATCGGATTTCCGACCAAGATAACGCCAAGACCGCTTAATAAAGTCACGGTGGCGAGCAACCAAAATAAAAATGTATCTGCAGTCACGACGTAGCTCCTACCAGGTTAAAGAAACGACATAGATTACTATAGCTGACACGATGGTGTTGCCGAGCGCCCAAGGCAGCATCGTTTTCCAACCGAGGTCCATCAGCTGATCGTAACGGAATCGCGGCAAAGTCCAACGAACCCAAATAAAGATCCATAAAAACACGGCTAGTTTTGCAAAGAAGGCCACAAAGTGAACGAGCGATGTAAGCGCGCTTGCGATGTTTGCCGAATCCACGAGTCCGAACATGAAGTGATAAACCTGTTCGGTCGTTGTCCAAGGAATGTTGTAACCACCAAAGAAGAATGTCGCCATCAATCCTGATGCAACCATCATGTGACCGTACTCACCGATGAAGAACAGCAGCATTTTGAATCCACCGTATTCCACGTGGAATCCCGCAACGAGCTCCGCTTCACCCTCTGCTAAGTCGAACGGAAGGCGATTGCTTTCCGCAAAAGTAGCCGCAAAGAAAAGAACGGCCGCTAGCGGTTGGTACAAAATACCCCAATTAGGAATATAAGCAGATGCGACCGTATAACCGAAGGCCTGAAAGTGTAAAGTTCCCTGCTGAGCGGCGATCATTTCGGACAGGTTAAACGTGCCGTACATCATGATGATGCCGACGATCGAAAGACCCAAGGCCAACTCGTAACTGATAGTCTGCGCGCTTGCGCGAAGTGCGCCCATCAAAGAAAATTTATTTCCCGATCCCCAGCCCGCCATCAAAATCGTGTACGCCGCCAGCGAAGAAACCGCCAAGATGAAAACGATACCGATGCCGATGTCATATCCCTGAATCGCAAAGGTATATTGATCCCACTTAAGTGGTGACGACATCGGAATCGCAGAAAATGCCAGCGTTCCCGGAAGTAGCGCAAACACCGGAGCCGCATAAAACAGCAACTTCGTTGCGGCTTTCGGAACGAACTCTTCTTTCGTTAAAAACTTTACGGCATCAGCTAAAAGCTGCATCAAACCCAAAGGTCCAACGCGGTTTGGTCCGAAGCGATTTTGTATAAAACCAGATCCGCGGCGCTCTAGCCAAACTAGAACCGGAACCATTTGCACCATCAGTAAAAAAACCAAAACCAGCTTTACGCCGTTGATGACAATTTCGAAACCCGTTTCACCCATGATCTAGTCCCACTCCAAAGCTTTTGATTTGATTTCCCAAAGCAGTCCGAAAATAAATACTAAAATAAAAACCATCATCGTGATCAATGCATAAAGACCGATGCCCGAAGCAATCATCTCTTTAAAACTAGCGGCCCACGGATACATAAAGATAATTTCGATATCGAAAAGAATGAACAGAATAGCCGTCAGATAAAATTTGACCGAAACTTTCGTGTCTTTTTTATCTTCACTTGGAACTCCGCACTCGTAAGGCGCGAGCTTCGCGGCATCTTGAAATTTTTTGCCACCAAGCAGTCGCCCTGCAGCTAAACACAGACATCCGAAAACGGCCACGAACACAGTGATGAATATGACTCCGCCAATCGGCACAGGTTCCTCCAAGTTGATACGTTATTGAGAATATGTAAGTTATACTGAGGACTCGTGCGAAATCCAAGAAATATGAATGGAAAGATCTGCTAACTAGTGGCAACATCACACAAAAATGAAAACAGAGTTGATGCACACACGGTTGGAAACTCTTCTCGAGAGAGCTTTCGAATCTAAAAAACATAAAATTCAAGTGCTCGGAAGTTCATCAGAACTGCCGCTTTCTTTCTTTTTGTCTCAAACTTACTCTAAGCAAATTAACAACTTGCCGCATTTGGTAATCACTAGCAGTCATGCCTCGGCAGAGTTGCTTTCGGAGCTGATTCGCTTCTTTGATCCGCTGAAGGTGTGCCACCTTTTTAATCATTTCGATGTTTCACCTTACTCGGGCCTTTATCCGAATGCCCGAACTGTCGGCGATCGGCTTCAGTTTTTATATCGGGCTCAAAGCGCGAAGCCCGGCGAAATCTTTATCACCTCAATTCAAGCGCTGTGTCAAAAGACGATTCCGTTCAAAGAACTCAAAGACCGCACTTTTGTTTGGCGTCCAGGTTCTGAAATTCCCGATGGTATCGCCGGTTTTTTAAATGATCTTGGGTACCAGTCTGCGCCGATGGTCGAAGATCAGGGTCAGTACGCTTTTCGTGGCGGCATCATCGATATCTTTTCGCCGGCTCAGAGTCGTCCGATACGGCTGGAGCTTTTTGGCGATCAAATCGAAAGCCTCCGATTTTTCAGTCCAGCCGACCAGCGCAGTAAGGAAGAAACTTCTTTCATCGCGATTATTCCAGCGAAAGAAATCTTATTCCGCGACGAAAATCATGAGCAATTATTAAAAAGCTTTCGCGCATCGCTCGAAGGACGACCCGTCGACCGTACGGAGTCAGAAGAAGTTCTTCGTTCACTTGTTTTAAAAAATTATTTTCCCGGCGCGGAATTCTTGCTGCCTTATTTCTATAAGAATCTAGAAACCGCTTTTGATCACTTTAGCTCTGCTTTGAATGTATGGCTTCTGGATCCAATTGAAGTCTCGCGTTTTTCGGATGAACACCTTGCCGAAATGAAAAACGAGTATATTGGTGCTGACAAATCTGTCATTCGGCCAGAGATCGAGAAACTTTTTGTCAACTTCGACAAGATGCAAATGCCCGATGATTCTCGGCAGATTTATTTTTCGAATCTAGAATACTTCGACGACGAAACCTCAAATGAGGTGAAGATCGAATATCGATCCTCTCAAGTGACGGAATTTACAAATCTAAGTCTTTCTTTTACTCCGGGCTCGGACAGCTGGATTTCCGCCGTAAAACAAAAGCTGACCCGTTGGAAAGAAGACGGGTATAAAGTCTTCGTAGGCATTAAAAATCAGACGCAGATGGATCGGCTCGCGCATTTTATTGATCGT
>JACMRP010000333.1 GCA_014376325.1 Pseudobdellovibrionaceae bacterium | reverse complement strand
GCGATTTTGTTTTTCTGCGGCGGCAACGGCAGCGGCGTTTTCTGCAGCTTCTTTTTCGGCTTCATCGTCTAAGTTTTTTTGAACGGCTTTTAACTTGTTGTTGTGGTCGTTATCAACTTTTTCGAAATCGTCATTTAAATCGTTGTCTTCTAATTTGGCGACTGGAACGTCGCCATCATCAGACGTTTCTAAATCAGGTGTCTTAATATCGTCGATCGTATTTGCTTTGGATGCGGGCGCGGCCTTAACAGGTGGCGCCGCCTGAACCGGATTTGATTTTACAATTGTCGGAGCCACGACGGCCGCCTTCGGCGCAACGGGAACAGATTCAGGAGCCGGCTGGGCCACTTCTACTTTCGGGGCCGCGATCGGTGCCGCAGCAGCCTTTACTTCTGGCGCAGCGGGAAGCTCTTCAGCAGCGCCTTTTGATTCGGGAACGGCGGTTCCGTCGGCGATTGGTTTTGGTCCGATGGTGTCGCTCGCAACTTCGAATTCGACGACTTCGCGAATAGGAGTTTCATACTTCGGGATCGTCATGAGCGTTACCGTCGCCAACATCGACGCGTGAATCAAAACCGATAAGGTCATAAAACGGCCAGATTTTGGCGTCTCGGGACCTAAATATATGGGCTCATTTTTTTTAGCTTTTTCCATGGCGGCTCCTATCGTCAACTGTGGGAAAAGCAAAGAGCTTGCCACGAAAAAGTGGCCTGGTTCGCCCTTCAGTTCGGGATGACAAGGGGACGCTGTCTCAAGTTTTGTCACTTCCTGAACAAGCATGAATGAATTACAGCGACTCTCTGTTGATCTCTTTATTAGCGGGCCTCGCTTGGCAAGGCAGTTGCTACGTAATTGAATATGAAAAAACAAATCCTTTATTTTTGCACGGTGCTGACCGCACTGACGCTGGCCCAATCAGCTTTCGCTCAAGATCAAAATTTAATTTCCTTAGAAAGTTACGCACGCATCGGTCGTGGCAAATCTAAAGTCGGAACACGTTTAAACATTACGGATGCCGAAATCAATTCGCCGAAGTCAGTTCGATTTTCGGCAGACGCCAAAAAGATTTACATCAATTCATTAGAGGGCGGGTTGACCGTCGTCTATTCTTGGCCAGAGCTTAAAAAACAAAAGACCATCGTGCATCGTTTCGACGCAAGCAATGCTCATTTGTTTCAGGGTGAAAACAACATCTACGACTACAAGTACTACACGAAGCCGCCTACCGGCGATGTGAATAACTTTGTGGGTAAACCGGTAGAGAGCGAACTTTCTGCAGATGGCAGATATCTATGGGTGCCGTATTACCGCAGAGACTGGGATGGTTCCGGACAATCACCGAGCGCGATCGCGATCATCGACACGCAGTCTGACGAAATCGTTCGGGTTATGCCGACAGGTCCAATTCCTAAATACGTGACGGCTTCGCCGGACGGTCGTTTCGTGGCCGTCATGAATTGGGGTGATAACACCGTGGGACTGATTGACACTTCAAGCGGTGATCCACGTCGCTACCAGTACGTTGCCCACATGACGGTGGAAAAACAGCTCAGCCAAGAGGGACTTGCCGGGACCGATCGGGATGCAACCTGCGGCTTTTGTTTGCGGGGAGCGGTCTTTACTCCGGACAGTCGATACTTAGTCGTAGCCAGAATGGGCAAAGGTGGAATTGCGGGATTTCATATTCCGTCTAAAAAATATCTTGGTTCAATTATGAATATCTCTTCGACCCCAAGGCATTTGGTACTGAGCCCGGACGGCCAAACGATTTACGCAAGTTCAAATTATTCAGGAGAAATTTCGAAGACGTCTTTAGTGGGAATTATAAATACTTTTAATTCCGCAGATGGTAAACGCGTTCAGGGCCCGAAATGGAAAACTGCGTTTGTCGGCAAAGGGGCGCGCACTTTAGATATTTCACCTAAGGGAAAGTACCTTTTCGTGGCCGTAAATATATCTTCAGAGCTGGTGACGGTTGATGCGGAAACATTGCAAGTGCTGTCGCGAATTGACGTAGATCCTTACGCCGTGGGATTAGCGGTCGCGCCGGATCTTTCTGCAGCAGTATTGACAAGCCAGGGGCACGATGGCGCCGGTGGTGGTAATGCTGTCACGATCATCCGCATTCGCGCAAACGAATCGGACTCAAAAATTCCCATGGCGCTAAATTAAGTTTCTATCAGCCCTGCAGGCACTTCGCCTTTAGCAAGTGCTTGAGCGATGCGCACGTGGTCCGCGTTTCCGATAAGCGCCATCGCGTCGTTGATCGGCATCGGATCAGGACTCGGGATTTTATCTTTTTTAAGTTCCATGATGCGTTTGTAACTTGCTTCGAGGTTCGCTTTCGTCAGTTGACCCTGTGCAATCGCCTCGGTGATGCCTTCAATCGCGGCCGGTGGGGATGCGGGCTCATTACAGTACAATAACAGATCTGCTCCAGCCTGAAGCGCCCGTACCGGTATAGCCTTACGGTCGTAGTGCTTGGCCATTGCCTTCATGTCCAAATCGTCGGTCACGATTAGACCGCGATAACGACACTGCTCGCGCAAAATCTTCTTTAAGAAAACCTCAGAAAGCGTTACCGGCCAGTCAGGATCGATATTTTTAAATAATATATGGGAAGTCATGACCATGTCGACGCGTGCTTTGAAACTCCGTTTAAACGGAATTAGTTCCATCGCATCTAATCGTTGTAAATCTGCTTCCTCAACCGGAAGCTCTTCGTGGCTATCTAGCAGAGTGTTTCCGTGACCCGGAAAATGTTTTGCGCAAGAAATGACATTCGATTTGATATAACCACGCACTAGTGCGGACGCGTGTTTTGCTACCATCTCTGGATCACTGCTGATAGATCGATCCCCGATCACATTGTTTGCGGGATTCGAAAAAATATCCACGCATGGAGCAAAGTCCAAATTGATTCCGACGGCCTGAAGTTCTAGGCCCATTTTGTTCGAGAAATGAAAAGTGACGGTGGCGTTATCTAAATCGCCCAATGATTTAAGTGGGGGCCACTGCGTGAACGGCGCCTTCAGGCGGGCGACGCGACCACCTTCCATATCGATTCCGATAAATAACGGAGCCTTGTCCACAGTCTTGTGCCGTAGGGCCTGGATTTCGGAGCACAGGGCGTGAACCTGCTTGGGCTCCGAAACGTTGCGACCCATTAAAACGATTCCCCCGATATTGTTATCGAGGATAAATTTCTTTTCGTCGGGTGTTAGAGTTTGTCCGGCGATGCCGATGATCATATGTTGGCCGATAAGCTTATTCACAGAGATTCCCTTTTCCGAGATTTATTTTCCAGCGGGAGAAGTTGGGGCGTCGCCTTTGATTTGGATTCCTGTTCCTTGCGGAATTCCTTCTCGCTTACCAGGATTCGAAGGCGCAACGCTCGCATTTTTAGACATCATGTTTTGTCTTCCTGCCGGGACTTCACTAAAAATATTTTTTAAAATTGTTTCGCTCATCGGAAACCCTTTGGTTGCAGTGGCCGGATCGGCGACAAGCTCTGTCGTCACACCTTGGGTGATTGAATTTGTTCCAAGGACTTCGCCGCGATCGTTGACGTAGCTAACGAACGGGATGCCTTTAAATTTATTTTGAACCTTGAATGCTTTTAAACCTTTGTAGGCTTCCTCTTTGCCGACATTTGCTTGGCCGTCGTATACTTCGGCGTCTTCTTCGGCGATAGCCTTATAACCGTAGTTGGATTCGGTTTTTAATCCTTCTTTACTGTTCAGCATGACGTAAACTAAAAAAGTACTCAGGAAAGTATCTTTCGGAAGATCTTTTCGAACGGTGACCGATTTTTTGCCGTCTTTTACGATCGCGGTCATTTTAAGACCGGTAAATTTGGCATCGATCGTCTTTACTTCTTTGCCGACGATTGTTGTGTAGTTGTAACTGATGGGTCCCAACTTCGCATCGGCAATGGCCTTTAGACTTTCAGTAACTTCCATTCCCTTTCCGGAAGTCTTCAAAAAATAAATAGAGATGAACTTTTTGCTTTTTGCGTCAAACTCGTACTTAGAAATGATGTAACCAACCGGATTGCCGTTCGCTAAAATTTTCGAATAGCCCTCAAAAAGAACTTCGGCGCGTGCGTTCAATGCTACAGAGACGATAAAGAACGAAAGTATTATTCGGACCATGGTCTGGGACCTCCTGTGGGGTACGGTTCAAAGTCTACTTCACCGAAGAATGATGTCAAAGAGTTCAAGGTCCGGT